>NZ_DJUS01000110.1:0-27016 GCF_002438365.1 Pseudomonas sp. UBA6276 | reverse complement strand
GGGGCGGGCGGCGAGCCCTCTGCCCGCGAAGAGGTCCGCAAGGTTTCACAAGTTCTGGGGTTTGACACCTTTTTCAAAAAAACTTCATACAGGGTATTGACTTAGGTTCGGTACCTGCGTAAATTTCGCGGCCTCAGCGAAGCAAAGGGTGATTAGCTCAGCCGGGAGAGCATCTGCCTTACAAGCAGAGGGTCGGCGGTTCGATCCCGTCATCACCCACCATTTCGTTGAAATGCAGCTGAGAACGCAACACCGAGCAACACGTGCTGAAGTTCGAGAGCACACACTGCGCAGCGGTAGTTCAGTCGGTTAGAATACCGGCCTGTCACGCCGGGGGTCGCGGGTTCGAGTCCCGTCCGCTGCGCCATTTTTTGCACTGATTCGGTTCTCCGGGTCAGCGATCAAGAAACTCGAAAGTTCTCGATCAACAGGTTTCAAACGGACGCAAGTCCGAGCGATACGCAGCGGTAGTTCAGTCGGTTNNGAGTCCCGTCCGCTGCGCCATACACAGCTTCGAGGCCCTTGAACTCCTCGAAGCGAACAAAGAAAGCGACCTTAGGGTCGCTTTTTTTGTGCCTGAATTTCAGTCGGCTTTTGTCGCGCCAGATGTGACCGCAATGCTGATAATGAAGCCGTCCGCTTGAGTCTGACCGACATTGACCAGCTCTACCTCATAACTTTCATCCGCCGTGTAATCCTGTAGTTTCACGGTGCCGTGATCCATCGTGTGCATCTCCGAGCCGGCATGTCGCAATGCGACAACAGCAGTGCCGGTAGGTCCAATAATATGGAAACCAATCGACTTTGGTGTGGCGATCAGGAATTCCCAGTAACTTCCACGTTCGGGCATATAGTACGCCGAGGAAATCACTCGGCTCTTTGTTTCAGATATCTGGATATTAGTGAATGTCACAGTCTTATCTGGAAATTCGTCGGCGTATTGTGAAGGAACATGGCTGAAGTCCACTGTGAGCTGCGCTGGCCCATCAGCATAGGGTTTGGAATCCCGCTCAACGGTGGACAGATCGAACAGGTCATGGTCTTTGGTACTCATGGTGCACTCTCCATACAGTAGAGACTTACCGGTTGAATGAATGGTTGTGTCATTAGAGGCGATACAGCCTGTGACTTGAAAGTTAGTTAAGCACCCGCCTGCTGATCGAGCAAAGAAACAGGTTGACTATGTTTTTTCGTGGCTAGCACTTATGAATGTGATTTTTTATAGTGCAGCTTTAACTGCCCGGTCAGTTGAAAGGCTCGGTCTTGTAAAGAAAATTGCGCATTTTCCACGCCCCGCTGTCTGACGCTTATCCAATCAATCGCGCACCGGTGGCCCGTCCCATGAGCAGCAAGAACCCCTGTATCAGCGTCTGCAAGTTCACCGATGACACCTGCATCGCCTGCGGACGGACCAAGCCTGAGTGCAAGGCCTGGAAGAAGATGGACAAGGATGAGCGCCGCGAGGTGAACGAGCAGGCCGCGCAGCGGTTGAAGGACATGAAGGGCACCGCCAAGCGGAAAAAGAAGAAAGGCTGAAAAAATCGGCTAGCCTTGGATGCGCAACACCCGTGTTGCGCGTATCATTCGCGGCCCTCCGGCGCGCCTGCGCCGAGCAGTATTCCATTCGACCCACCGGGAGGTGCTTACGATGAAAGATCTCGATCAGCAAGACGGCAGCCAGGAAATCGGCCCCGCCGGCGAAAAACTGCAGAAAGTATTGGCCCGTATCGGCGTGGGTTCGCGCCGTGACGTAGAGGCGTGGATCAGCGAAGGCCGGATCAAGGTCAACGCCAAGGTCGCCACCCTCGGCCAGCGCGTCGATCTGCACGACGCCATCACCGTGGACGGCAAGGTGATCAAGCGCGAGGAAGCCTCGGAAACCGTGCGCCGCGTGATCATTTACAACAAGCCCGACGGTGAAATCTGCACCCGTGACGACCCTGAGGGCCGTCCTACCGTCTTCGACCGCCTGCCGCGCCCGCGCGAAGGCCGCTGGATCAACGTCGGCCGCCTGGACATCAACACCACCGGGCTGTTGATGTTCACCACCGATGGCGAACTGGCCAACCGCCTGATGCACCCTTCGTTCGAAATGGACCGCGAGTACGCCGTACGTGTACGCGGCGAAGTCGACGAAGACATGCTGTTGCGCCTCAAGAACGGCGTGATCCTGGAAGACGGCCCTGCGCGTTTCACCGACATCCAGGAAGCACCGGGCGGTGAAGGCTTCAACCACTGGTACCACTGCGTGGTCATGGAAGGCCGTAACCGTGAAGTGCGTCGCCTGTGGGAATCCCAAGGCCTGGTGGTCAGCCGCCTCAAGCGTGTGCGCTTCGGTCCGGTGTTCCTCAACTCCGACCTGCCGATGGGCCGGTGGCGTGAGCTGACCCAGGGTGAAGTCGATACCCTGAGTGCCGAGGTGGGCCTGGCTGCGGTCGCCATGCCGTCGATGACCACCAAGACCAAGGACAAGCTGGAGCGCATGCAGCGCAAATCCTCGCGCCCGATGGGCCGTGGCGAGCGTGTGCGTACCCTGCGTCCGGCCCACGACGGCGCGCCGTCCACCGAACAGCGCCCGGCTCGCCAGCCGCGTGGCGATTCGGCACCGGCTTCGCGCAAGGACAGTGGCCGTGGCACGCCTGTGGCTGAGCGTCCGGCGGACATGAACAAGCGTCCGGCCAAGCCTGCGGGCAAGCCAGGTGCCAAGCCTGCGGCCAAGCGTCCGGGCATCAAGCTGGTGGACGACGCGCCTTCGGGCAATCGTCGTGGCCCGGCAGCGGGCACGGGTCAGCGTCCAGGCTTCGGCCGTCGCAAGCCCAAGCCTGAGTAAGGACAGCTGATGTCCACGTGCGCCAACCTTCCAGGGTTGGCGTTTTTTTGTGGGGTGTCGGTGGGGGCCTCTTCGCGGGCAGAGACCCGCTCCCACAGAACACCAGCGTGAAGCGATAGGCTATTGGGCCTTCGATACTTCAAACATTGAACAAGTGACTTCTCCCTGATGACTGAACCAAACCAGCTCAAGCGTGGGCTGAAGAATCGCCACATCCAATTGATCGCCCTGGGCGGAGCCATCGGCACCGGTTTGTTCCTGGGGTCTGCGGGCGTGCTCAAATCGGCCGGGCCGTCGATGATCCTGGGTTACGCCATCTGCGGCTTCATCGCCTTCCTGATCATGCGCCAGCTGGGCGAGATGATCGTCGAGGAGCCGGTCGCCGGTTCCTTCAGTCACTTCGCCCACAGCTACTGGGGCCGGTTTCCCGGTTTCCTGTCGGGCTGGAACTGCTGGGTGCTGTACATCCTGGTGGGCATGTCGGAGCTGACCGCCGTCGGCAAATACGTGCACTACTGGTGGCCGGAGATACCGACCTGGGTATCGGCCGCGGTGTTCTTCGTGATGATCAATGCCATCAACCTGACCAACGTCAAGGTGTTCGGGGAAGCCGAGTTCTGGTTCGCCATCATCAAGGTGGCGGCGATTGTCGGCATGATTGCCCTGGGCAGCTACCTGCTGGTCAGCGGCAGTGGCGGCCCGCAGGCAGGTGTCAGCAACCTTTGGGAGCATGGCGGCTTCTTCCCCAACGGCGTCGGCGGTTTGGTCATGGCCCTGGCGATCATCATGTTCTCTTTCGGCGGCCTGGAAATGCTCGGTTTTACCGCGGCCGAGGCGGACAGCCCGAAGACGGTGATCCCCAAGGCCATCAATCAGGTGATCTTCCGTATTCTCATCTTCTATATCGGCGCGCTGGTGGTGCTGTTGTCGCTGACCCCGTGGGATGGCCTGTTGGCCAGCCTGAATGCCTCGGGCGACGCCTACAGCGGCAGCCCGTTCGTGCAGGTGTTCTCGATGCTGGGCAGCGACACGGCGGCGCATGTGCTCAACTTCGTGGTCCTGACCGCAGCCCTGTCGGTGTACAACAGCGGCACCTACTGCAACAGCCGCATGCTGCTGGGCATGGCCGAGCAGGGCGATGCACCGCGCGCGCTGGCCAAGGTGGATGCGCGCGGCGTACCGGTACGTGCGCTGCTGGTGTCGGCGGCAATCACGCTGGTGGCCGTGGCGTTGAACTACTTCGTGCCACAGCAGGCGCTGGAGCTGTTGATGTCGCTGGTGGTCGCGACCCTGGTGATCAACTGGGCGATGATCAGCTACTCGCACCTCAAGTTCCGCCAGCACCTGCAGCGCCAGGGCCAGGTGCCGTTGTTCAAGGCGCTGTGGTATCCGTACGGAAACTACCTGTGCCTGGCGTTCGTGGCGTTCATCTTGATCATCATGCTGATGATTCCGGGTATTCGCATTTCGGTGTATGCCATTCCACTGTGGGTCGGCGGGATGTACCTGTGCTATCGCCTCAAGCCCAAGCCCCTGTCCTGAGCGGAGTGCCGCATGCTGGAGATCTCCAACGCCGTCCATCTGCCAGACGCTGAAATCGAACTCAGCGCCATCCGTGCGCAAGGCGCGGGTGGGCAGAACGTCAACAAGGTTTCCAGTGCGGTGCATCTGCGCTTCGATATCGGCGCCTCGTCGTTGCCGCCGTTCTACAAGGAGCGGCTGCTGGCGCTGCGTGACAGCCGGATCACCGGTGATGGCGTGATTGTCATCAAGGCGCAGCAGTTTCGTACGCAGGAGCAGAACCGGGCCGATGCGTTGCAGCGCTTGCGTGAGCTGATTCTGATGGCCACCAAGGTCGAGAAGAAGCGGCGGCCGACCAAGCCCACGCTGGGCTCCAAGACCCGCCGCTTGGAAGGCAAGACCAAGCGGGGCGCGATCAAGGCCGGGCGCGCCAAGATCGACTTCTGAAGGGCGTTATCCTCAGACCAGCTTGTCTTCCGGTGGTGGGAGGCGAGCGGCCTGGCGGTATAGATAGAAGGTCAGGCCCAGGCCCGTGCACGCAGCAGCAGCGGCAAACAGGAAGATCGAGCTGAAGCCGAAGCCGGCGGCTATGGCGCCGGCCACCGGCCCGGTGATGCCCAGCGACATGTCGATGAACAGCGAGTAGGCCCCCACTGCAGCACCGCGGCTCGACGCTGGCACCAGATTGACCGCTTCGACGCCGAGTGCCGGGAATACCAGAGAAAAACCGAAACCGGTCAACGCCGCACCCGCCATGGCCAGTTCCTGACTGGGCGCCAACCATAGCAGCAGCAAGCCCAGGGTCTCCACGCTCAGGCAGACAATCGCCACGCGAAAGCCACCCAGACGGTTGATCAGGTTGCCGAACAACAGCCGCGCGAGAATGAAGCTGGCACCGAACAGGCTCAGGCACAGCGCTGCGTTGTCCCAGGCATTGCTGGCGTAGTACAGGGTGATGAACGTGGCGATGGTGCCGAAGCCAATGCCGCCCAGGGCCAGTCCGGTGCCGTGGGGCAGCACGCGACCCAGGACGTGCAGAAACGGCAGGCGCTCGCCGGCCACCACTGGCGCGGGCAGCTTGTTCCAGGCCAGGGCGATGCCCACGCCTGCCAGAACGATGATGCTCGCGCCCATGCTCCACAAGCCCAGATGCTTGACCATCAACACACCCAGCGGCGCGCCAATGGCCAGCGCGCCGTAGCTGGCGATGCCGTTCCAGGAGATGACCTTGGCCGTATTGGCCGCCCCGACGCGACCGATCCCCCAGCCAATGGAGCCGGAGCCCACCAGGCTTTCTGCCGATCCGAGCAACACCCGACCCAGCAGCAGGCTGGTGAGGCTCAGTGCCGGCCAGCTTTGCAACCAGCCGGCCAGCAGCATGAACAACCCGCTGATGCCGCAGCCGACCAATCCGTAGATCACAGCCTTCTTGCTGCCCAGGTTGTCGATGATCTTGCTCGCCTGGGGGCGGCTGAGCAGGGTGGCGAGGTATTGAACGCTGATCACCAGGCCAGCGATCACCGCGCCGTAGCCCAGATCGCTGTGGACGAAGCCGGGCAATACCGCCAGGGGAATGCCTATGCTCAGGTAGCCAATGAAGGTGAACAGTACGATGGAGACGACTTGCAGCGTGACCGTCATGGGGCGCTGGGAGTGGGGCATGGGTAGATCCGTAGAAAAATCAGGCGGTTGGCGCGGGCATCAATAGGCAAGGAAATACATGACCCGCATGAAGGTACAGCCAAGCTTACATGACGTTCATCATATGAGTGCGCGGCACAAAAAAAGGCGTCGCAATGCGGCCCCGGATGCTTGCTTTGGTAAAACGTGTTGAACCTCGGCCTAGGTGACCTACAACTTCGCTAACTATGGGAGCTATGGCACGTCACCTAATATCCAGGTATCAGGAGCGACTTCCGTTCCTCATCATTCGCCATAGTGGAGATCACATGAAGCGAACATCCTTTTTGGGTGTGCATGCTCGCACACCTGAGATCCGGAGCTTGGACGGCCGCAGGTTGAACATCCGGGCCCTGAGTTATTACCGTTCGGCGACAGCTGAAAGTGCCCAGGCGCTAGTCACTCGCCATGCATACGATGATGCCGGCCGACCTTGTCGCAGCATCGATCCGCGCTTGCATGCTCTTTCCCTGACCCAGGCAGAAACACGGCCCAACATAAGGCAATGGCATAGTCTATCGGGACAGCTTATACGCACCGACAATGTCGATGCAGGGACGTCCATCTTTTTTCATGATGGACTCAAGAGAGTTGCGTTGTCGGTTACTCCGGGGAATACGTTTGAAGTGCGCGACTATGATACGGAAAGTGGTCGGCTGTCAGCGTTAGCAACTCATTCACCCGGCGCTGATCCAACCGTCGTCCAGCGATTTTTCTGGGGAGGCAATTCACCTGATTCGCGTGATCGAAATCTAGCAGGTCAATGTGTCCGACATTATCACCAGGCCGGTCTGACATCGCTGCGAGCTTCGTCGATTACCGGCTTGGCGCTCGACAGCAGTCGTAGGTTGCTCAAGGACGATCAAAGCCCTGACTGGGATGCTGAATGCGAGAGCGAATGGGCAGAGCGATTGGATGCAAGTCAATATTGTACACAAGCCTCTTTCGATGCCGTCGGTGCACCACTAACCATGACCGATGCCAAAGGTAATCGGCAACGCATGCGCTATGACGTGTCTGGCAAAACGTTGCAAACCTGGATGAAGGCCGCAGATCAAGACCACGAGCAAGCAATCATCAAGGCTGTCAGCTACACGGCCGCAGGCGTGATGTCAGTCGAAGAGCATGGTAATGGTGTTGTCGTTCGTAACAGCTATGATGAGGCGACCCAGTCCCTGACCTCCACGCACATTGGCTACTTGGATGGGCGACGCGATCTGCGCGACTTGTGTTACGAATACGATCCGGTCGGAAACCTGCTTGCGATTACCAATATGGCGCATGCCACACAATTCTGGCGGAATCAGAAGGTAGAGCCGCAACAGACTTACACCTACGATTCGCTGTATAGGTTGACGCAGGCGACGGGGCGCGAGATGGCCAATGCAGGGCGGAGTTCCAGAGCCCTACCTGCAGTAGGTCCGACTGTCACTGACGACGTTACCTATACGAATTACGCCCGAACGTACCGTTACGACACTGCCAACAACCTGTTGCAGATTCGTCACTTGGCTGCCGCAAGTGGCAATAACCATACTCACGATATGGTTGTATCGAATCGCAGCAACCGGGCATTGCCCTCGTCCTGGAATGTGGGTTCGGCGAGCATAGACGACCATTTCACGCCTGGCGGACACCAGCGATCCTTGCACATTGGGCAATCGCTTGTTTGGGACGAGCGCGGGGTACTAGTAGCCGTGGAGTCTCCAGCCGGACGTGCCGAGCCCGTAAACGAATGGTACCGGTACGATCAACTTGGATCTCGGGTGCTGAAGATCACTAACGGTGTAACAGATTCACCTCGTCAGCACCGAGTGCATTATTTACCGGGTCTGGAAATACGGAAGCGGCTTGAAGGTGGAGTGCAGGCTTCCTCTCTGCAAGTCATAACCTGTCCAGGCACAGACGTCACGGTCAGTCTATTGAAATGGGAGGCTGGCCTGCCTTCGGGGGTGGAGAATGACCAGTACCGATACTTGTACGGCGACATGACGGGTAATGTCAGCCTCGAACTGGACGGACAGGGCATTATCGTCAGTGAGGAAGAATACTATCCGTTTGGCGGAACGGCGTGGATGGCAGGACGCAGTCAGGTCGAGGTCAATTACCGGACGATCCGCTATTCGGGCAAGGAGCGCGATGTGACAGGCTTGTACTATTACGGTTACCGTTACTACCAGACATGGTCAGGGCGCTGGTTGAGTGCAGACCCAGCGGGGAATATTGACGGTCTGAACCTGTATGCCATGGTGCGCAATAATCCAGTTAGCATGCGGGACGCCAACGGCCTGATGGGTCAGTCGATCAAAGAACGCATTGCCGCCCTTCGCCTTTCCAATGAGGGCAGTGGATCCACGGCTCCCGCGGCCAGGCGGACAGCTGACTCCACACCCGCTGCTGGCACTGCCCCGGTGCCGCAACCTGAATTGCTGCCACGTCCTGTGCCTAGGCCGGCGATCACGCCAACAGTATCCGCGGTCGTCGATCCTGCTGCGCCGCCCGCTGCAGCCAGCCCTGATCAGCCAGCAGCGGGTACGTCCGCCGGTACGCCCTCTGCCTCAGGCAAAAAACACTTCACGCTTTATCGTGCAGATCACCGAACGTGGGACGTGATGGTGCAGAAGTTTCCCCAAGGCTTCACTGCTTGGCAGGCTCTCTCCACTCAGCAAGCGCGACAGGTAACCAGGGCTTTTATTGGCCAAAAAAACACCGCCGGACTACCTAAAGATCTCGCTAAAAATATGGACGGCTGGGCGGCGAAACCGAAGCTTAATGATCTGTCGACTTACATAAAATACACGAAGGACCGCACGACTTCATGGGTATCGACGGCTGTCAATACCGAAGCCGGGGGGCAGAGTTCCGATGCCGCTTTGTATGAAATCAACATGGACCTGTACGAGTTCAACGTGGGGGCGGATAAACTGGTACCGCTTCCAGGTGGGCGTGAAAAAAATATGGTGTTTTCATTTCTGTTGGATGCCCCGGATCTGGAGAGCGCCAACATCATTGCGCTCAACCATGGTCCGGTCAACGATGCGGAAATATCATTCCTTACACGTATACCCTTGGAGACAATGAAACCCTACAACCGAAGCTGATTGAGTGTCTTTCGAGCCGATTGGAACACATTGCTCCGATCGGCTCAAAACCTTCACTGGATACTGCTCGACTGAGCGCATTCAGCTGTTGGTACAGCCGTTGCCCATGACGTGGTATTCCATGATGTGGCGCTTGCCCTGCGAGTCTTCGTAGGTCAGGCGCGCCGGGACCACGGCGCAGACATTGGGGATCGCCGAGTTGGAAATGACATGGGCGATGTCCGGATGCTGTGAATAGTCATAGGGTTCCACCACGGGTTTCTGTGTGGCGGCAGTGGTGGTCTCATCGGCCAGGGCGATACCGCTCGAGCCAATCAGCGCTAGAATTAACAAAGCTTTCATGTCGATTTTCCTGTTTTGCAGTCGTCAGGGTGCACGCGGCCCTTGTGAGGTCACGTGTGAAACTTGAGAGTGGGGAAGTTGCGATCGACAGCCTTCGTGGGGGATACAGTCTTTGTCGATCGCAGTGCCGTTGCTGGCGAAAACGATTCTAGGCCCCGGTGCCTGTGGTAAACAGAGCGGGTTTGGATAAACAGTTTTATCCGAATCTGCATTAATCCCGCCTCGCTGAGCAGGCACCGATACTGGTCTGGGTACGGACCTCGGTACTGGTCTTGGTACTACCATCGTCGAATGGCTGCCTGGGGCAGATACCCTTAAAACAGGTCCATACAACAACAACTATTCAACCGAGGTAAGAATGATGAGTGCGGCTTCCCTGTATCCCGTTCGTCCCGAAGTGGCAGCGTCCACGCTGACCGATGAGGCGACCTACAAGGCCATGTACCAGCAGTCCGTGGTCAACCCGGACGGTTTCTGGCGCGAGCAGGCGCAGCGTCTCGATTGGATCAAGCCCTTTACCAAGGTCAAGCAGACCTCGTTCGACGACCACCATGTCGACATCAAGTGGTTCGCCGACGGCACCCTCAACGTTTCCTACAACTGTCTGGACCGGCACCTGGCCGAACGCGGCGATCAGGTCGCGATCATCTGGGAGGGTGACGATCCTTCCGAAAGCCGTCACATCACGTACCGTGAGCTGCATGCCGAAGTGTGCAAGTTCGCCAATGCCCTGCGCGGTCAGGACGTGCACCGTGGCGACGTGGTGACCCTGTACATGCCGATGATCCCCGAGGCGGTGGTGGCCATGCTTGCGTGCACGCGCATCGGCGCGGTGCATTCGGTGGTGTTCGGCGGGTTTTCACCCGAAGCACTGGCAGGACGCATCATCGACTGCCAGTCCAAGGTGGTGATCACCGCCGACGAAGGTCTGCGCGGCGGGCGTAAGACGGCGCTCAAGGCCAACGTCGACCGGGCCCTGACCAACCCTGAAACCAGCAGCGTGCAAAAGGTCATCGTGTGCAAGCGCACCGGCGGCGACATCGAGTGGAACCGTCATCGCGACATCTGGTACCACTCGCTGCTGGAAGTGGCGTCGAGCACCTGCGCGCCGAAGGAAATGGGCGCCGAGGAAGCGCTGTTCATCCTCTACACCTCCGGCTCCACCGGCAAGCCCAAGGGCGTGCTGCACACCACCGGCGGCTACCTGGTGTATGCCGCGCTGACCCATGAGCGGGTATTCGACTACAAGCCCGGCGACGTCTACTGGTGCACTGCGGACGTGGGTTGGATCACCGGCCACAGTTACATCGTCTATGGTCCCCTGGCCAACGGAGCCACGACGCTGTTGTTCGAGGGCGTACCCAACTACCCGGACATCACCCGGGTGTCGAAGATCGTCGACAAGCACAAGGTCAACATCCTCTACACGGCGCCCACGGCGATCCGGGCGATGATGGCCGAGGGCTCCAAGGCGGTCGAGGGCGCCGATGGCTCGAGCCTGCGCCTGCTCGGTTCGGTGGGCGAGCCGATCAACCCGGAAGCCTGGAACTGGTACTACAACACGGTCGGCAAGCAGAACTGCCCGATCGTCGACACCTGGTGGCAGACCGAAACCGGCGGCATCCTGATCAGCCCGCTGCCGGGTGCGATCGGCCTCAAGCCGGGCTCGGCGACCAAGCCGTTCTTCGGTGTGGTGCCGGCGCTGGTGGACAACCTGGGCAACATCATCGAGGGGGCGGCCGAAGGCAATCTGGTGATCCTCGATTCGTGGCCGGGCCAGTCGCGCACCCTGTATGGCGATCACGATCGCTTCGTCGACACCTATTTCAAGACATTCCGCGGCATGTACTTCACCGGCGACGGTGCCCGTCGCGACGAAGATGGCTACTACTGGATCACCGGGCGGGTCGATGACGTGCTCAACGTTTCCGGGCACCGCATGGGCACGGCCGAGATCGAAAGTGCGATGGTCGCCCATCCCAAGGTGGCCGAAGCCGCTGTGGTGGGTGTGCCTCACGACCTCAAGGGGCAGGGCATCTACGTCTACGTCACGCTCAATGGCGGCGAGCAGGCCAGCGAGGAATTGCGTCTGGAGCTCAAGAACTGGGTGCGCAAGGAGATCGGTCCCATCGCGTCGCCGGATGTGATCCAGTGGGCGCCGGGGCTGCCCAAGACGCGGTCGGGCAAGATCATGCGGCGCATCCTGCGCAAGATCGCCACGTCCGAGTACGACGCGCTGGGTGACATCTCCACCCTGGCCGATCCGGGGGTGGTGCAGCAGTTGATCGATACTCACAAGGACATGCATCGGGCTTCTGCGTGATTTGAGGTGATGTGATGTGATCTTGAGGGCCTCTTCGCGGGCAGAGCCCGCTCCCACATGAGTGTGCATTGACGCGCACATGTGGGAGCAGGGCGGGCGGCCGAACCCTCTGCCCGCGAAGGGGCCATCAAAGCTTATCGACGATTGCCTGTGTTACTGCATGAAAGTCCAGCACACACCACCTGCCACTCAATACCCCACTGCTACGCCTACCTGCTTCCACCTGCAACGCCACACTTGCCGTCCCAGAAGGCTTTGCCAATAATGGGCGCGCTAATTGCTTCAGTCTCAGATCGCCTCTCATTTCTCCAGACCACACTCGATGAGGGCTGTCAATCCCCTGGCCTGGGTGTCTCGTTGCTTCTGTAACTACTTGTCGCATTGACGAAATATCGACTGGCACAGTGCCGTTAGAATGCGCTCACTCGCCGGACCCTGCGGCGTCGCCTGTTCAGCTTCATTTTTTCGCATTCTGGGCCTGCGCTCACTTTGCCCATACTGCCCTTTTCGCTGGAGCTCACCCAATGAAGAAACTCGCACTGTTTGGCGCATTGGCACTGTCCGTGCTGTCGGCGGCGTCGTTCGCCGATGAAAAGCCGTTGAAGATCGGCATCGAGGCCGCTTACCCACCATTCGCCTCCAAGGCGCCGGATGGCAGCATCGTTGGCTTCGACTACGACATCGGCAACGCGCTGTGTGCCGAGATGAAGGTCAAGTGCACCTGGGTCGAGCAGGAATTCGACGGCCTCATTCCAGCCCTCAAGGTGCGCAAGATCGACGCTATTCTGTCGTCGATGTCGATCACCGATGACCGCAAGAAATCCGTCGACTTCACCAACAAATACTACGCCACGCCGGCGCGCCTGGTCATGAAGGCGGGCACCACGGTCAGTGACGACATGAGCGAGCTCAAGGGCAAGAAGATCGGCGTGCAGCGCGGCACGATCCATGACCGTTATGCCACCGAAGTGCTCAAGCCGCTGGGCGTGGAAGTGATGCCGTATGGCTCGCAGAACGAGATCTATCTGGACGTGGCTGCCGGTCGCCTGGACGGTACGCTGGCCGATGCCACCTTGTTGCAGGACGGTTTCCTCAACACTGACGCAGGCAAGGGCTATGCCTTCGTCGGCCCATCGGTCAACGATCCGAAATACTTCGGTGACGGTATCGGCATCGCCGTGCGCAAGGGTGACAAGGCCAACCTGGAACGCATCAACGCGGCCATCGCGGGCATTCGTGCCAATGGCGAGTACAAGAAGATCCAGGACAAGTACTTCGACTTCGACATCTACGGCAAATAAGCCGACAGGCGTTACCTGACTGATGGTGCCAACGGCGGGGAACCGCGGTTCGCACCATTTTTCATTCTCCGGGCGAGGATCTCTACATGTTGAAAGGCTACGGGGCCGTCATTCTCGATGGCGCTTGGCTGACGCTGCAGCTCGCCTTGTCGTCCATGGCGCTGGCCATCGTGCTGGGTCTGTTGGGCGTGGCCTTGCGCCTGTCGCCGGTACGCTGGCTGGCCTGGCTGGGCGATCTCTACGCCACGGTGATTCGCGGCATTCCCGATCTGGTGTTGATCCTGCTGATCTTCTATGGCGGCCAGGACATCATCAACCGCGTCGCGCCGCTGGTGGGGTACGACGACTACATCGACCTCAATCCGCTGCTCGCCGGTATCTTCACCTTGGGCTTCATCTTCGGGGCGTACCTCTCGGAAACCTTCCGCGGTGCGTTCATGGCCATTCCCAAGGGCCAGGCCGAGGCTGGCATGGCCTATGGCATGAGCAGCCTGCAGGTGTTCTTCAGGGTGCTGGTGCCGCAGATGATTCGCCTGGCGATCCCCGGTGTGACCAACAACTGGCTGGTGCTGACCAAGGCCACGGCATTGATCTCGATGGTCGGCCTGCAGGACATGATGTTCAAGGCCAAGCAGGCGGCGGATGCCACCCGCGAGCCGTTCACCTTCTTCCTCGCAGTAGCGGCGATGTACCTGGTGATCACCAGCGTGTCGCTGCTGTTGCTGCGCGCCGTCGAAAAACGCTATTCGGTGGGCATCAAGGCGGCTGAACTATGATCTTCGATTACAACGTCGTCTGGGACAGCCTGCCGCTGTACATGAGCGGCATGCTGGAAACCTTGAAACTGCTGGCCATCTCGCTGTTCTTCGGCCTTCTGGCGGCGCTGCCGCTGGGCTTGATGCGGGTGTCCCGGCAGCCACTGGTCAACGGTGTCGCGTGGCTCTACACCTATGTCATCCGCGGCACGCCCATGCTGGTGCAGCTGTTCCTGATCTACTACGGCCTGGCCCAGTTCGAGGTCGTGCGCAACAGTGTGCTCTGGCCCTGGTTGTCGAGCGCCACGTTCTGCGCCTGCCTGGCATTTGCCATCAATACCAGCGCCTACACCGCCGAGATCATCGCCGGCAGCCTGCGCGCCACGCCCCCGGGCGAGATCGAAGCGGCGCGGGCGATGGGCATGTCCAAGGCCGGGATGTATCGACGCATCCTGCTGCCTTCGGCGCTGCGTCGGGCGCTGCCGCAGTACAGCAACGAAGTGATCATGATGCTGCAGACCACCAGTCTGGCCTCGATCGTGACGCTGATCGACATCACCGGCGCGGCGCGTACGGTGAACGCCCAGTACTACCTGCCGTTCGAAGCCTACATCACGGCGGGCGTTTGCTACCTGTGTCTGACGTTCATTCTGGTGCGCCTGTTCAAGCTGGCCGAGCGCCGCTGGCTGGCCTATCTCGCGCCACGCAGGCACTGACCGCGTGCAGCGAAAACCCTTTCGTCGCGAGCCAGTGAGCCGTGACTGACCGATCTGCGAGACCCCCGATCATGTACAAACTTCAAGTTCAGGACCTGCACAAGCGCTACGGCTCGCACGAGGTGCTCAAGGGTGTCTCGCTGGCGGCCAAGGCGGGCGATGTGATCAGCATCATCGGCTCCAGCGGATCGGGCAAGAGCACGTTCCTGCGCTGCATCAACCTGCTCGAGCAGCCCCATGCGGGCAAGATCCTGCTCAATGACGAAGAACTCAAGCTGGTGCCCGGCAAGGACGGCGCGCTCAAGGCGGCCGATCCCAAGCAGTTGCAGCGTCTGCGCTCGCGGCTGTCGATGGTGTTCCAGCATTTCAACCTGTGGTCGCACATGACCGCGCTGGAAAACATCATCGAAGCGCCGGTACACGTATTGGGTGTTTCGAAGAAGGAAGCCCTGGAGAAAGCCGAGTACTATCTGGCCAAGGTCGGTGTTGCGCACCGCAAGGATGCCTATCCGGGGCACATGTCCGGCGGCGAGCAGCAGCGGGTGGCCATCGCTCGCGCGCTGGCGGTGGAGCCTGAGGTGATGCTGTTCGACGAGCCGACTTCGGCGCTGGATCCCGAGCTGGTCGGTGACGTGCTCAAGGTGATGCAGGCCCTGGCCCAGGAAGGACGGACCATGGTCGTGGTGACTCACGAGATGGGCTTTGCCCGCGAAGTATCGAACCAGCTGGTCTTCCTGCACAAGGGGCTGGTCGAGGAGACCGGCGACCCCCGCGAGGTGTTGGCCAATCCGCGCTCCGAGCGGTTGCAGCAGTTTTTGTCCGGCAGCCTCAAGTGATCGTTGCTTGAAACATTTTGCCGAGTGTTTTCGTGTGTGCAGGGCAGGCATGCCTGATCCGGCGCAGTACCATGTCCCATTCGGTTTTTGATACTTAAGGTTTCGGTCCGCATCAGATGACAGCCCAACGAATCGGTTTCCTCTATTGGCCCAGCACGCGAGCCCTGACCTTGGCGCTGGCCGAGGAGGCCCTGCGAGTGGCGCAGAAGGTGCACCCGGACGTGACCTACGAGTTGCTGTTCCTGCAGGCCGAGCCGCCCGTGCCGGGTGGTTGGCAACTGCCGGGGGAGGCGTGGAACGGTCGCCTGGAAGGGTGCCACAAGCTGTTCCTGCTGGCGGACGAGCCACCGGCGGCATTGGCGCCGGCACTGTCCACTGCGCTGAAGCAGACCGTCCGAGCAGGCTGCATGGTCGGTGGACTGTCGGCCGGGGTGTATCCGCTGGCGCAATTGGGGCTGCTCGACGGTTACCGCGCGGCCGTGCACTGGCGCTGGCAGGATGATTTCGCCGAGCGCTTCCCCAAGGTCATCGCCACCAGCCACCTGTTCGACTGGGATCGCGACCGGATGACCGCTTGCGGCGGTCTGTCGGTGCTCGACCTGCTGCTGGCGGTGCTGGCCCGTGATCATGGCGCTGAACTGGCCGGGGCGGTTTCCGAGGAGCTGGTGGTGGAGCGTATCCGCGAAGGCGGGGAGCGCCAGCGCATTCCTCTGCAGAATCGCCTGGGCTCCAGCCATCCGAAGCTGACCCAGGCGGTATTGTTGATGGAGGCCAACATCGAAGAACCGTTGACCACCGACGAGATCGCCCAGCATGTGTGCGTATCCCGGCGTCAGCTGGAGCGTATCTTCAAGCAGTACCTCAATCGCGTGCCGAGCCAGTATTACCTGGAGCTGCGCCTGAACAAGGCTCGGCAGATGCTGATGCAGACCAGCAAATCGATCATCCAGATCGGCCTGTCGTGCGGGTTTTCTTCCGGGCCGCACTTCTCCAGTGCCTACCGCAATTTCTTCGGCGCCACCCCCCGCGAAGACCGCAACCAGCGCCGCAGCAGCAGCCCGTTCGAACTGTCTTCGGTGCCGGCCGAGCGCGGCTGACCCTGCCTCTGGAATGCGCTGTGTCAGGCGAAGCGCGGTGTGGCCTTCGCGGGCAGAGCCCGCTCCCACAGGGAAGCAAAAGCAAGCTATGTCTGCGAAGGGTGCCCTCGCACCAGAATGTGGGAGCGGGCTCTGCCCGCGAAGGGCGCGCCGCGGTATATCGGGCTGAACCGCAAGGCGAGCTCCTTTCTATCCCTATATGTCGCATTCGCGACAACCCCCGTAGAATGGCGGTTTGGCGCTGTAACAAGTTGTCGCATGGCGGCAATGCCGCGCGCGAACCAGTCCTTACAATTCCCCATCGCTCGCCCATTTTGCGCTGAGCGTTCCTTGACAGGAGACTCCGATGTCCGTTGAGCAAGCCCCCGTGCAACGTGCCGATTTCGACCAGGTAATGGTTCCCAACTATGCGCCGGCCGCTTTCATTCCCGTGCGCGGTGCCGGCTCCAGAGTGTGGGATCAGGCCGGTCGCGAGCTCATCGATTTCTCCGGTGGCATCGCCGTCAACGTGCTGGGTCACGCGCACCCGGCATTGGTCGGCGCGTTGACCGAACAGGCCAACAAGCTTTGGCACGTGTCCAACGTCTTCACCAACGAGCCGACCCTGCGCCTGGCCAAGAAGCTGGTCGACGCCACCTTCGCCGACCGGGTGTTCTTCTGCAACTCCGGCGCCGAAGCCAACGAGGCCGCCTTCAAGCTGGCCCGGCGTGTGGCGCACGACAAATTCGGTCCCGAGAAATACGAGATCGTTTCGGCCATCAATAGCTTCCACGGTCGCACGCTGTTTACCGTTAGCGTCGGCGGTCAGCCGAAATACTCCGATGGCTTCGGTCCGAAAATCACCGGCATCCGGCACGTTCCGTACAACGACCTCGAAGCGCTGAAAGCGGCGGTGTCCGAGAAGACTTGCGCCGTGGTCCTGGAGCCGGTTCAGGGCGAAGGCGGCGTAGTGCCTGCCGACCCGGCCTATCTGCAAGGCGCGCGCGACCTGTGCGACCAGTTCAATGCCCTGTTGGTGTTCGACGAAGTGCAGAGCGGCATGGGCCGCAGCGGCGAGCTCTACAGCTACATGAACTACGGTGTGACCCCGGATATCCTCTCCAGCGCCAAGAGCCTGGGGGGCGGCTTCCCCATCGGCGCGATGCTGACCACCGACGCACTGGCCAAGCATTTCGCGGTCGGCGTGCATGGCACCACCTATGGCGGCAATCCGTTGGCTTGCGCGGTCGCCGAGGCGGTGCTCGACGTGGTCAACACCCCGCATGTGCTGGCCGGCGTCAAGGCCCGGCACCAGCGCTTCAAGACGCGCCTGGAGCAGATTGGCCAGCGCTATGGCGTGTTCACCGAGGTGCGCGGCCTGGGCCTGCTGATCGGCTGCGCCTTGAGCGACGCCTGGAAGGGGCGCGCCAAGGACTTCTTCAATGCTGCCGAGCAGCATGACCTGATGATCCTGCAAGCCGGTCCCGACGTGGTGCGCTTTGCCCCGAGCCTGGTCATCGAGGAAGCCGACATCGATGAAGGCCTGGACCGTTTCGAGCGCGCCGTGGCGCACCTGACCCAGGCCTGAACGGCCTGCTCGCGGTGCCTGCCCCCGGTCGGCGCCGCCTTTGCAATCGACCGCTGCAATCGACTGCTTCAATCGACAAGGAGTGACACCATGCTGGTAATGCGCCCTGCGCAAATGGCTGACCTGGCCGAGGTTCAGCGGCTGGCCGCCGACAGCCCCATCGGTGTCACTTCCCTGCCTGACGACGCCGGCCGGTTGAGCGACAAGATCAGCAAGTCGGAAGCGTCCTTCGCTGCCGAAGTCAGCTTCAACGGTGAAGAGAGCTATTTCTTCGTGCTCGAAGACCTGGCCACCCAGCGTCTGGTGGGGTGCTCGGCGATCGTCGCCTCCGCCGGTTATTCCGAACCGTTCTACAGTTTTCGCAACGAGACCTTCGTGCATGCTTCGCGCGAGCTGAAGATCCACAACAAGATTCACGTCCTGTCGCAGTGCCACGACCTGACCGGCAACAGCCTGTTGACCAGCTTCTACGTGGTGCCCGAGCTGGTGGGCAGTATCTGGGCCGAACTCAACTCCCGCGCCCGCCTGCTGTTCATGGCCAACCACCCGGAGCGCTTCGCCGATTCAGTGGTGACCGAGATCGTCGGCTACAGCGACGAGCAGGGTGATTCGCCCTTCTGGGACGCAATCGGCCGCAATTTCTTCGACCTCAACTACGCCGAGGCCGAACGCCTGTGCGGCATCAAGAGCCGCACGTTTCTTGCCGAACTGATGCCGCATTACCCGATCTACGTGCCGCTGCTGCCCGACCAGGCCCAGGAGGCCATGGGCCAGGTGCATCCACGGGCTCAGGTGACGTTCGACATCCTGATGCGCGAAGGCTTCGAGACCGATCATTACATCGATATCTTCGACGGCGGGCCGACCTTGCATGCCCGTGTGTCGGGCATTCGCTCCATCGCCCACAGCCGGGTGGTCCCGGTCAAGCTGGTCGCGGCCAGCGATGAGCGCGGTGGACCGGGCCGGCCCTATCTGGTTTCCAACGGCCTGCTGCAGGATTATCGCGCGGTGTTGCTGGAGCTCGACTGGGTGCCCGGCAAGCCGGTCGGCCTGGATCTGGCGACAGCCGAGGCGCTGGGTGTGGGCGAGGGCGCCAGCGTGCGCCTGGTTGCAGTTTGATACCTGGTTGAACAGGCCGAGTTCTGCGGGTGCCGTGCGGTGCCCGCTCGAGGAGAAAGCATGATCGTTCGTCCCGTACGCAGCAGCGACCTGCCAGCGCTGATCGAATTGGCCCGCAGCACCGGCCCCGGCCTGACCACCCTGCCAGCCAATGAAGAGCGGCTGGCGCACCGCGTCGGCTGGGCCGAGAAAACCTTCCGTGGCGAAGCTGAGCGCGGTGATGCTGATTACCTGTTCGTCCTTGAAGACGACGACGGCACGGTCGTGGGTATTTCGGCCATCGCCGGCGCCGTGGGTCAGCGCGAGCCCTGGTACAACTACCGGGTGGGGCTGACGGTCAGCGCCTCGAAGGAACTGAACATCTATCGCGAGATTCCCACGCTGTTCCTGGCCAACGACCTGACCGGCAATTCGGAACTGTGTTCGCTGTTCCTGCGCGAGGGTTACCGCAAGGGCCTGAACGGCCGTTTGCTGGCAAAGGCGCGGCTGCTGTTCATCGCCCAGTTTCCGGAGCTGTTCGGGCGCAAGGTGATTGCCGAGATGCGCGGCATTTCCGATGCCGACGGACGCTCGCCGTTCTGGGAAAGCCTGGGTCGGCATTTCTTCAAGATGGAATTCAGCCAGGCCGACTACCTCACCGGTGTTGGCAATCGCGCCTTCATCGCCGAGCTGATGCCCAAGTTCCCGCTGTACAGCTGCTTTCTGTCACCGGCGGCGCGGGAGGTGATCGGCAAGGTTCACCCGGACACCGAGCCGGCGCTGACCATGCTCAAGGCCGAAGGCTTCAGTTACCAGGGTTACGTCGACATCTTCGACGCAGGCCCGGCCGTGGAATGCGAAACCAGCAAGATTCGCGCGGTCCACGACAGCAAGAGCCTGGTCCTGGCCATCGGCACTCCAGGTGACGATGCGCCACCGTTCCTGATCTACAACCGCGAGCGCGAAGCGTGCCGCATCACCGCAGCCCCTGCGCGTTTCGCCTCCGGCACCCTGGTGGTCGATCCTTTGACTGCCCGCCGCCTGCAGCTGAGCGCGGGTGACCAGGTGCGCGCAGTGCCCATGACCCCGCCAGCACGGGAGGTGCTCTGATGAATACTCTGTACATTGATGGCCAGTGGCTGCCAGGCGAAGGCGAACAGCTGACGTCCCTCAATCCGGTGGGTCAGGCCGTGGTCTGGCAGGGATGCTGCGCCAGCGCCGAACAGGTGGACAAGGCCGTTCTGGCGGCGCGGCATGCCTTCGTGGATTGGGCGAGCCAGCCGCTGTCGGCGCGCATCACCGTGCTGCACGCGTTCGCCGATCGCCTCAAGGCCCGCGCCGACGAACTGGCGCAGTGTATTGGCGAAGAAACCGGCAAGCCCTTGTGGGAAGCGGCCACCGAAGTGACCAGCATGGTCAACAAGGTCGCCATCTCGATTCAGAGTCACGCCGAGCGCACCGGTGAGAAGAGCGCACCCCTGGCCGATGCCACGGCGGCCCTGCGGCACAAGCCCCACGGTGTGGTGGCGGTGTTCGGTCCGTACAACTTTCCCGGTCACCTGCCCAACGGCCACATTGTACCTGCGCTGCTGGCCGGCAACTGCGTGCTGTTCAAACCCAGCGAGCTGACGCCCAAGGTGGCCGAGTTGACCGTGCGCTGCTGGGCCGAAGCCGGTCTGCCGGCGGGCGTGCTGAACCTGCTGCAGGGTGGTCGCCAGACGGGCGTGGCGCTGGCCGCCAACGCCGGGCTCGACGGGCTGTTCTTCACCGGCTCCAGTGCCACCGGCAATCTGCTGCATCAGCAGTTCGCTGGCCAGCCAGGCAAGATCCTCGCGTTGGAAATGGGTGGCAATAATCCGCTCGTGGTCGAGCAGGTCCAGGACCTGGATGCGGCGGTCTATACCATCATCCAATCGGCGTTCATTTCCGCCGGGCAGCGGTGCACCTGCGCGCGGCGCTTGCTGGTACCCGCCGGGGCGTGGGGCGACCGGTTGCTCGAGCGGCTGGTGCAGGTCTGCGCCACCCTCGAAGTCGGCGAATACGACCGCCAGCCGGCGCCGTTCATGGGTTCGGTGATCTCGCTGCAAGCGGCACAGGCGCTGCTCGAGGCGCAGGAACACCTGCTGAACAGCGGCGCGGTCAGCCTGTTGAGCATGACCCAGCCACGGGCCGACGCGGCCTTGCTCACCCCCGGCATCCTCGACGTCACCCAGGCTCGCGGTCGTCGCGACGAAGAGCTGTTCGGCCCGCTGCTGCAAGTGGTGCGCTACGGGGATTTCGATGCGGCCATCTCCGAGGCCAACGCCACCCAATACGGGCTGGCGGCAGGTTTGCTGTCGGATTCCGAACAACGCTATCGTGAATTCTGGCTGCGCAGCCGGGCGGGTATCGTCAACTGGAACAAGCAGCTGACCGGCGCCGCCAGCAGCGCGCCGTTCGGCGGTGTCGGCGCGTCCGGCAACCACCGCGCCAGCGCCTACTACGCCGCCGACTATTGCGCCTATCCAGTGGCCTCGCTGGAAACCCCCGCGCTCAGTCTGCCGGCGACCCTGAGTCCGGGCATCACGCTGTAGAACGTCGTAGCAACGTTGCGTACAAGAACAGATCCACGGAGCCGAACCGATGAAACCCTGTGAAGTGAATTTCGATGGCCTGGTGGGGCCGACCCACAACTACGGTGGGTTGTCCTACGGCAACGTGGCGTCGCAGAGCAACAGCCAGCAAGGCTCGAACCCGCGCGAAGCGGCTCGTCAGGGCCTGGCCAAGATGAAAGCGCTGATGGAACTGGGCTTCACCCAGGGTGTGCTGGCGCCCCAGGAACGCCCTGATGTGGCTGCGCTGCGGCGCCTGGGCTTTACCGGCAGCGATGCCGAGGTGATCGCCCAAGCCGCGCGCGACGCAATGCCGCTGTTGGTGGCCAGTTGCTCGGCGTCGAGCATGTGGGTTGCCAACGCGGCGACCGTCAGCCCCAGCGCGGACACCGCCGATGGCCGCGTGCATTTCACCGCCGCCAACCTCAACTGCAAGTTCCACCGCAGCATCGAGCACCCCACCACAAGCCGTGTGTTGCAGGCGATGTTCGCCAACCCGACCTATTTCGCTCATCACCAGGCGCTGCCCGCCGTTGCTCAGTTCGGCGACGAGGGCGCCGCCAACCACACCCGCCTGTGCCGGGACTATGGCGAGGCGGGTGTGGAATTCTTCGTCTACGGTCGCAGTGCCTTCGACGCGCGCCTGCCCGCGCCGCAGAAGTATCCCGCGCGCCAGACCCTGGAAGCGTCCCAGGCCGTGGCCCGGCTGCATGGGCTGGGCGAGGAGGGCGTGGTGTTCGCCCAGCAGAATCCGGACGTCATCGATCAGGGCGTGTTTCACAACGACGTGATCGCGGTCGGTAATGGCGAGTTGCTGTTCCACCACCAGGACGCGTTCCTCGACAGCGACCGCGTGCTGGCCGAACTGCAGACCAAGCTCGCCGCGCGGGGCGGGCGTTTGCAGGCGATCGGCGTGCCCCGCGCCGAGGTCTCGGTGGACGATGCCGTGCGCACCTACCTGTTCAACAGCCAGTTGCTCAGCCGTGCCGACGGCAGCATGCTGCTGGTGGTCCCGGAAGAATGCCGCGCCAACCCGCGTGTCTGGAGTTATCTGGAACGCCTGACCGGGCAAGGCACCGGCATTGCCGAGGTCAAGGTGTTCGACCTCAAGCAAAGCATGCGCAATGGTGGCGGGCCGGCCTGCCTGCGCCTGCGCGTGGCGCTCAAGCCCGAGGAGCTGGCAGCGGTCAACCCTGGCGTGATCCTGACGCCTGCGCTGTACGAAACGCTGAACGACTGGGTCGAGCGCCATTACCGCGACCGCCTGGTCGAGGCCGATATGGCCGACCCGCAACTGCTGATCGAATGCCGCGAGGCATTGGACGAGCTGACTCGGATCCTGGCACTGGGTTCGGTCTATCCTTTCCAGCTCTGACCATTTTTTCAACACTGAATATCATTGAGGTAACTGTATGTCCGACGCCCTGCGCTTGATTCTCGAAGACACCGACGGCACCCAACTGGAAACCTCCTGCACCCGCTTCTGCGTGGTCTGGCAGGGCAAGGAAGTCTGGATTCAGCACGATGGCCGTGGCCAGCTGCTGATCGGCGTGGACGTCGAAGAAGGAGATGCCGAATACGCCAACCTGTTGCTGCGACCCCTGGCGACCAACCTGGTCAGCCTGCAGCTGGAAATGGAACCGGCCGATGCGGGCGCCGAAGAAGAGGACGGTCACGTTCACGGTCCGGACTGCAACCACTAAAACTCCATCCTTCAGGGACGCCGCCCCATGCTCGCTCTTGGCAAACTGCTCGACTTGACCTTGGCCGGCCGCGAGCCGGCGCAGAAGATCCAGCTGACCACCGGCGGCGTCAGCCTGCGCTGGCTCGGGGAAGGCGCCCTGGAAGTGCGCCCCGCGGCCAACACCGACAGCGGCCTCGACTTGCTGCTGTCGGCCGGTGTGCACGGCAATGAAACCGCGCCCATCGAATTGCTCGACACGCTTGTTCAGGCCATCGCCCGCGGTCAGTTGGTTCCCCGCGCACGTATCCTGTTTCTGTTCGGCAACCCTGAAGCGATGCGCCGTGGCGTCCGCTACATCGAGCGCGACGTCAACCGGCTGTTCAACGGCCGACACGACGCTGTCAGCGGCAACGAAGCCTTGCGTGCCTGCGAACTGGAACGCCTGGCCACGACCTTCTTCAGCCTGCCGCAGCGCACGCGTCTGCACTACGACCTGCACACCGCCATCCGTGGTTCACGGATCGAGCAGTTCGCCCTCTATCCCTGGAAGCAGGGCCGCGAGCATTCCCGGCAAGAGTTGGTGCGCCTGCAGGCGGCAGGCATGCGCGCCGTGTTGCTGCAGAACAAGCCTTCCATCACGTTCAGCGCGTTCACCTACGAGCAGCTCGACGCCGAAGCCTTTACCCTGGAGCTGGGCAAGGCCAGGCCATTCGGGCAGAACGCCGAGGTCGACCTGAGTCGTCTGGAGGCCAGCCTGCGGCAGTTGATCGAAGGGGTCGAGACGGACCTCGAACAGCCACTGGATCAGTTGGTGCTGTTTTCCGTGTCACGTGAAGTCATCAAGCACACGGATGCCTTCCGCCTGCATCTGGATGACGATATCGAGAATTTCACCGAGCTGGATCAAGGCTACCTGCTGGCCGAAGACGGACGCGAACAGCGCTGGGTCGTGGAAGAACAGGGCGCGCGGATCATCTTCCCCAACCCCAAGGTTGCCAATGGCCTGCGCGCCGGCATTTTGATCGTGCCGACAACGCAGGTGTGAGGCTCAGGGGTAGTTCAGGCGTGGCGGCAGACCCAACTCGCGGCGCAGGCTGTTTTCATTGAACGGATCCGGATTGGTGTTCAACGGCGGTGTTTGCGGGTCGTCGTCGAAGTCGAACGGGGGATGTTCGGTAGGCAGGCCGACCACCTGACGCTCGTGATCGAAGCCGAACATCGACCCTGTGGCGAAGTTATAGGCATGGCACAGCTCGTGGTACAGCACCACTACGGGAAAACTACCCGGCGGTTGCCAGGCGGGGTTGTAGACCAGTTCGCCGGATTGTCCTGCGGGTGCGCGCTGACCATCGATCACCGGCCAATGCGGGTGGCCGAAATAGCCATTGGGTTCATGGGTAAAGCGCACGGTTACCTGTGTGCCATGGGCACTGGCTGCCTCATCCAGCGCCTGCAGCAGTAAACGCGCAGTGGGCGAGGTGCGCAGCAGATCAAGGTCGGCTTCTACCCGTTTGACGAATCCATCGCTGCCTTCGATGCGCAGGGCTTGATCGCCTGCGCGGTGACTGCCGCCCCGATGCAGGCGCAGCGTGCCTTTCTCGCGCAGGATCAGATCGTTCTCGTCACTGCTGTAGACCACGTTGCTGCCTGAGCCGGGGAATATCGAATCCTCGCCCGGGCCGGGACTGATGATGCTCAGACCTGCGCCTGCTACCAGGCGATCATCACCTTCGCCGCCGGCCATGAAGGTCAGCTGTTCACCGCCAAAGCAGGTGTCGTCGCCGTCTCCGGCATAGATCGTGTGCATCCCGTGACCACGGGTCAGTACGGTGTCGTTGCCTGCACCGGAGTCGATGTAGAAGTTGCCCGCCCCGACCTTTATCAGGTCATCGCCGGCACCGGTGCGCAGCGTTATCTTGCCTCGCAGTCTTTCCGTGCGCACCGTGTCGTCGCCGGCATCGGTGTCGATGATCAAGTCAAGCGGCTCAACGATGGGTTCGATACGGTACTGCAGGCCGTTGAGCGTCAGCAGCAGCGTGCCATCGCTGGCGTCGAGGCGCAGTTGGTCATCGGCGCTCGTCGTGGCGATCAACAGACGCGGTACGGGGGCAGCCTCGAAGTCGATGCGAACCTGCAGATCGGCATAGGGCAGCGAATGACTGTCGAGCTCGTGGGCAGGCTCCTCATTGCGGCGAATGAATACCCGAGGGGGGAGATGTTCCATGGCAGGCTTCCTGTATCCGATAGAGAAGCCGCAGCGTAGGGGGAGGGCAATGCGGAAGAGTGCTACACATGTATCGGGTATGAGGGTTGATGCCGGTACGTGCGGCGAACCGGCCACGGGACCTTGTCGGAACCCGTGGCCGAACGAACGGCACGCCGTTGAACGTCAGGCGATTTTCTGTTGCTGCTGCAGGCGACGCAGCGCGCGTACTTTCTGTACGGTATCGGCCACGGTGCGCGCGGCTTCCGCGCCCTTGTGCAGGAAGTGGTTGAAGAAGTAGGTGTGATGCTGCTCGCCGTCGTGGAAATGGTGCGGGGTCAGCACCACCGAGAATACCGGCACTTCGGTTTCCAGTTGCACCTGCATCAGCGCGCTGACCACCGACTGGGCGACGAACTCGTGACGGTAGATACCACCGTCCACCACCAGGGCCGCGCCGACCACGGCGGCATAGCGCCCGGTCTTGGCCAGCAGCTTGGCGTGCAGGGGAATTTCGAAAGCGCCGCCGACTTCATAGAAGTCGATATCGGCTTCCTGGTAGCCCAGCACGCGCATTTCTTCGACGAAGCCTTTGCGGCTCTGGTCGACAATATCCTTGTGCCAGCAAGCCTGCACGAAAGCGATCCGTTCGTGGGTGTGGCTCTTGCTGTCAATTGCAGTGGGTTGCATCGGTTCACTCCTGTTCAAGAAAAAAACAGGGCATGTGGATCGAAGGGGATCTGTGGGTACATGCGCATGGCACGGCCCTGCGTTGGCCTTTTGAAGGTGTCGCAATCCCGTTCTCTCTTCATCCGGACTATGACCGTCGGCCCCGGGATCACACCGGGTCTGCTGACCTTGCGGGCCGTTGCCGGCTCACAAGCGCTCGCGGGCTCGACGCGTTGCGCGCCATCACCGCCGGTGGGGAGTTGCACCCCGCCCTGAGAACGTTTGCCACCCCCATGGGGCGGCGCTGGTTTTGTAACATACTTGCGGACGCGCTGAACAGCGGCCCGGACAATTGTTTCACCAAGGCTTGATTCGTGGCCGCGCAACCCGCAGTAATAGAGGCTGACACGAACCCGAGGCCATCATGTCCATCATCGACCTGCGCAGTGACACCGTTACTCAGCCCACGCCCGGCATGCTTGCGGTCATGCACGCGGCGCCGACCGGCGATGATGTCTATGGCGAAGACCCGACGGTCAACCGCCTCGAAGCCAGGCTGGCAGCCGATCTGGGTTTCCAGGCGGCGCTGTTCGTGCCCAGTGGCACCATGAGCAACCTGCTCGGCCTCATGGCTCACTGCGAGCGTGGCGAGGAGTACATCGTCGGGCAGCAGGCACACACCTACAAATACGAAGGCGGCGG
>NZ_DJUS01000026.1:0-3706 GCF_002438365.1 Pseudomonas sp. UBA6276 | reverse complement strand
GATCGGCGTGCCTTCGGGCATGGCGATGTCCATGGCGTAGCGCCCTTTGGCGCCGAAATGGCTATAGGTGCCATTGGGCCCCTGGGTCAGGCGGAAGGGTCCGCCGCGCCAGGGGAAGGGGTAGCGGTAGCCATGCGCCTCGCCCTGCGGGTCGCCGATGGAGGACACCAGGGTCTGGGCATAGCCCAGCGGCTTGCCGACCTGCTGGGCCGTCAGTGTCACCAGGCTGACGCTGCTGCGCGCTGGCACGACGCGGCGGATGCTGCTGGGCGGCAGACCCTGCACGTTGCGCAACTTGCTCAGTTTCAGCTCGACCTCGACGGGTGCGTACAGATCGTTGCGCACCATGAAGTTGGCGCTGCCCTTGCCTTTCTTCACTTCCAGACGAACCTGCCGGTCGATCCGCTCGACGATGCGCTCACGCATCACGAAGACCCGTGCGCCGGGCACGGGCCGGTCGGTGTAGGAGGTGACGCCATCGGCATTGGTGAACTTGTAGACGGTCGCGGCCTGAGCCATGGGAGCGGCCGCGAGCAGGCCGCAGATCAGCAGGAGGCGATAGACCATGGGGACGATGTCTGAAGGGGAACGTGCGCCAAGATTAGCAGGTATCTGCAGAGCGGCAATGTGCCACCTGTCAGGCGCCTGGCACGAAATGTTTCTGCACCGAGCCCCGGGCGATCAGGCGCGAGACGTAGTCGAGTTTCTGCGCATCCTGGTCGAGAAAACGGAAGGTCAGCTGCAGCCAGTCGCTGTCGGGCTTGGGCTCGAACGCGGCCACGGCGTGCAGATAGCCGTTGAGACGCGCCACCTCGGCATTCTCACCCTGCTCCAGATCGAGCACCGCCAGTTCCAGCACCTGAGGCAGCGTGTCGGTGCGCCGCACGACCAGCAACGCCTCCTTGAGGCTCAAGGCCTTGATCACGCACTGCTGGCTGCCGCCGGGCAGGCGCAGTTGGCCTTGTCCACGCCCCATGGGCGCGGGGGCTCGCGCGCCTGGAGCTGGCGCACTGGCCGGTGTTGCAGCGGCGGCCGGCCGAGGCGCGGGGGCTACAGGTCGCGCAGGCTCGGCGCGGCCCGAGGTCAGCGCACTCAGCGAATCGTTGGCAAAGGCCGAGGCGGCCTGTTGGCGCGTCGGTGCACCGGCTGCCAGCGCCTGCAGCTTGCCGACCTTGGCCAGGGCCTTCTTGACCTTGGTCATCAGCTGCTCATTGGTGAACGGCTTGCCGATATAGTCCGACACGCCAGCCTGGATCGCCTGCACGACGTTTTCCTTGTCGCCACGGCTGGTCACCATGATGAAGGGCAAGGTCTTGGTGTTTTCCTGCTCGCGGGTCCAGGTCAGCAGTTCAAGGCCGGACATTTCCGGCATTTCCCAGTCGCACAGCACCATGTCGTAGCTGTTGTGCATCATCAGCGACTGCGCCTTGCGGCCGTTCACTGCGTCCTCGACGACGATGCCGGGAAAGGCATTGCGCAGGCATTTCTTCACCAGGTCGCGAATGAACGGCGCATCATCCACTACCAGCACACTGATCTTGCTCATCGACCGCTCCTGAAAACCGCGCAGGCATCGCCACGCGCCGAAGGCCACGTGCCGTTCGGCGGGGCTGGCCACACGGCTGCCTCGCTTCGCCCCACAACGAAAAACGCCCGGCAAAGGCCGGGCGTTCGTGTCGGACCCTCTTACTTATCGTCAGGTTGGTCCAGAACATTAGCGCTGTCGAGGGTGCCTTCGACTTCCTGCTTCATGCGCTTTAGGCCCATGTGCCGCACATCGGTGCCGCGGACCAGGTAAATCACCAGTTCGGAGATGTTCCGCGCATGGTCGCCGATGCGCTCCAGCGAGCGCAGCACCCAGATCACGTTGAGCACGCGGGAGATGGAGCGCGGGTCTTCCATCATGTAGGTGACCAGCTCGCGCAGAGCGGTCTTGTACTCGCGATCGATGGTCTTGTCGTACTGGGCCACCGACAGGGCCAGGTCGGCGTCGAAGCGGGCGAAGGCGTCGAGCGCGTCGCGCACCATGATCCGCACCTGGTCGCCGATGTGGCGCACCTCGACGTAGCCACGCGGCGACTCGCCCTCCTCGCACAGCTGAATGGCCCGGCGGGCGATCTTGGTGGATTCGTCGCCGATACGCTCCAGGTCGATCACCGATTTGGAAATGCTGATGATCAGCCGCAGGTCCGAGGCCGCCGGCTGTCGCCGCGCCAGGATGCGCAGGCATTCCTCGTCGATGTTGCGTTCCATCTGGTTGATCTGCTCGTCGACCTCGCGCACCTGCTGGGCCAGGCCGGAGTCGGCCTCGATCAGCGCGGTGACCGCGTCGTTGACTTGCTTCTCGACCAGCCCGCCCATGGCCAGCAGGTGGCTGCGCACCTCCTCGAGTTCGGCGTTGAACTGCTGCGAGATGTGATGGGTGAGGCCTTCTTTACTGATCATGGGTCGAATCCTTGGTGCGTCCGCTCGGGATGATGCCAGCAACGGCGGCGAAGCCCTAGCCGTAGCGACCGGTGATGTAGTCTTCGGTCTGCTTCTTGGCCGGGTTGGTGAACAGCGTGTCGGTGTCGCCGAACTCCACCAGCTTGCCCATGTACATGAACGCCGTGTAGTCGGACACCCGTGCGGCCTGCTGCATGTTGTGGGTGACGATGACGATGGTGTACTTGGACTTGAGCTCGTAGATCAATTCCTCGACCTTGAGCGTGGAGATCGGATCGAGTGCCGAGCAGGGCTCGTCGAGCAGCAAGACCTCGGGCTCCACGGCGATGGTACGGGCGATCACCAGACGCTGCTGCTGGCCGCCGGACAGGCCCAGGGCGGACTCGTGCAGGCGGTCCTTGACCTCGTCCCACAGCGCCGCGCCCCTGAGTGCCCATTCGACCGCTTCGTCGAGGATGCGCTTCTTGTTGATGCCCTGGATGCGCAGGCCGTAGACCACGTTTTCGTAGATGGTCTTGGGGAACGGATTGGGCTTCTGAAACACCATGCCGACGCGGCGGCGCAGTTCGGCGACGTCTTCGCCCTTGCGGTAGATATCGTTGCCATAGAGGTTGATCGCGCCCTGCACGCGGCAGCCGTCGACCAGGTCGTTCATGCGGTTGAAGGTGCGCAGCAGGGTCGACTTGCCGCAGCCCGAAGGACCGATGAACGCGGTCACGCGCTGTTTGGGGATGTTCATGGCGATGTCGAACAGCGCTTGCTTGTCGCCGTAGAACAGGCTCAGGCCGGGCACTTCGATGGCCACGGTCTCCTTGGCCAGGTTCAGGCTCTGCTTGTCGCGCCCCAGGGCCGACAGGTTGATGCCATGGGATGGGTTTTCATGCTGCATGGCAGACTCCAAAGGCTGTAAAATTCGGTGCAAAGTTGAAATATTCTGAAGGCTGTGAGGGTCTCTTCGCAGGCGTGTGGGAGCGGGCTCTGCCCGCGAAGAGGACCTGGCTGACACACCGCTCAACTGTCCAGCGCCTTGTACTTCTCGCGCAGATGGTTGCGAATCCAGACCGCCGACAGGTTCAGCGTAGCGATCACCAGCACCAGCAACAATGCGGTGGCATACACCAGCGGTCGCGCCGCCTCGACGTTGGGGCTCTGGAAGCCGACGTCGTAGATATGAAAGCCCAGGTGCATGATCTTCTGGTCCAGGTGCAGGTACGGGTAGTTGCCGTCCAGCGGCAGCGACGGCGCCAGCTTGACCACGCCC
>NZ_DJUS01000076.1:296-11234 GCF_002438365.1 Pseudomonas sp. UBA6276 | reverse complement strand
AGCAAGAACGACAACAAGTACGGCTGCCGTCACAGCCTCAACGACGCCATCAAGCGCGGCACCGACCACCTGTTGTCGGGCAAGCAGGCACTGGTGATCGGCTACGGTGACGTGGGCAAGGGTTCGGCTCAGTCGCTGCGTCAGGAAGGCATGATCGTCAAGATCTCCGAAGTCGACCCGATCTGCGCGATGCAGGCCTGCATGGACGGCTTCGAGCTGGTCTCGCCGTTCATCGACGGCATCAACGACGGCACCGAAGCGAGCATCGACAAGGCGCTGCTGGGCAAGATCGACCTGATCGTCACCACCACCGGTAACGTCAACGTCTGCGATGCCAACATGCTCAAGGCGCTGAAGAAGCGTGCCGTGGTCTGCAACATCGGCCACTTCGACAACGAAATCGACACCGCTTTCATGCGCAAGAACTGGGCATGGGAAGAAGTGAAGCCACAGGTCCACAAGATCCACCGTACCGGTGCCGGTAGCTTCGACGCGCAGAACGACGACTACCTGATCCTGCTGGCCGAAGGCCGTCTGGTGAACCTGGGCAACGCCACCGGCCACCCAAGCCGCATCATGGACGGTTCGTTCGCCAACCAGGTGCTGGCGCAGATCTTCCTGTTCGAGCAGAAGTACGCCGACCTGGACGCCGACGGCAAGGCCGCCCGCCTGACCGTCGAAGTGTTGCCGAAGAAACTGGACGAAGAAGTGGCCCTGGAAATGGTCCGCGGCTTCGGCGGCGTGGTCACTCAACTGACCCAGCAGCAGGCCGACTACATCGGCGTGACCGTCGAAGGTCCGTTCAAGCCAGAAGCCTACCGCTACTAAGCGTTCAGGCTCTTGATACGGCGGGCCAGTCAACGCTGGCCCGCTCGATGGGTTTACCGAGAAACTGCCATGTCTCACGATCGTCCCTTAAGCTTCGAGTTCTTTCCCACCAAGACCGATGCCGGGCATGAAAAGCTGATGGGCGTCGCCCGCCAGTTGGCTGCCTACAAACCCGATTTCTTTTCCTGCACCTACGGCGCCGGCGGTTCGACCCGCGACCGTACCCTGAACACCGTTCTGCAGCTGGAAAACGAAGTCAACGTTCCCGCCGCTCCGCACCTTTCGTGCGTGGGCGACAGTAAACAAGACCTGCGCGGCCTGCTCGACCAGTACCGGTCGGCCGGCATCAAGCGCATCGTCGCGCTGCGCGGCGACCTGCCGTCGGGCATGGGCATGTCCAGCGGCGAGCTGCGCCATGCCAATGACCTGGTCGAGTTCATTCGTGCCGAAACCGGCGATCACTTCCACATCGAAGTGGCGGCCTACCCCGAGATGCACCCGCAGGCACGCAACTTCGAAGATGACCTGGTCAACTTCGCGCGCAAGGCCAACGCTGGCGCGAGCAGTGCGATCACCCAGTACTTCTTCAACGCCGACAGCTACTTCTACTTCGTCGAGCGCGTGCAGAAGCTGGGCGTGAACATTCCAATCGTGCCGGGCATCATGCCGATCACCAACTACAGCAAGCTGGCGCGCTTCTCCGATGCCTGCGGCGCGGAAATCCCGCGCTGGGTGCGCAAGCAGTTGGAAGCCTACGGCGATGACGTGAAAAGCATCCAGGCGTTCGGCGAGGAAGTGATCACGCAGATGTGCGAGCGGTTGTTGCAGGGCGGTGCCCCCGGCCTGCATTTCTATACCCTGAACCAGGCAGAACCCAGCCTGGCGGTATGGAACAATCTGAAACTGGGCCGCTGAGTCTTCTCGCACAGCCTCAAGGCCCTGGCATTCTGCCGGGGCCTTTTTGTATCGATCAGTCGCAATAGAATCAGGTCAGTGGTGCCTGAAGCCCGGCATAGACCTTTTCAAGCGCGGCAAGGCGTCGTAATCTCCGGCCCATGGTTGCCATCCTCCGCTCGTTGCCCTCTGCGCTTCTCCTTTGCTGGTGCCTGCAGGCCCATGGCGAAACGCTGCGCATCGTTACCGATTCCTGGGCACCTTATGCCTTTGAAGAGAACGGCACCGCGCAAGGGATCGACTATGACATCACGGCGCTGATCTTCGAACGCCTGGGCATCCAGGTGCAGTGGCAATTCCTGCCATGGAAACGCTGCCTGGCGATGCTCGACCAGGGCCAGGCGGATGGGATCCTCGACATCTTCCAGACCAACGAACGCGACGCAAGCCTGTTCTATGCCAAGGAACCGCTGTCGGAAGTGGAATGGGTGTTCTACCAGGCCAATGACCGACCGCACCCGGTGCACAGCATGACCGACCTCGACGGGCTGACCGTGGGCATCACCGCTGGCTACGACTACGGCGACGCATTCGAACAGGCGCCCGGTGTCGTTCGCGAGAGCGGGCCCAGCCAGGAAGCCAACTTCGGCAAACTGGCCAAGGCACGCATCGATCTGTTGATCACCGACCGCCGCGTCGGCGAGTACACCGTCAAGCGGTTGGGCCTGCAACAGCGGGTCAGTCCCCTGCCCATGGAGATCGGTAACAATCCGCAGTTTCTGGCGGTGCGCCGAGGTGCCGGAATGGATCTGCTGGTGCAGCGCTTCGCCGCCGAACTGCGCCGGTTCAAGCAGGAGCCAGCCTATGCACAGCTGCTGGCTCGCTATGCCGTCGAGCCAATGAGTGGTAAAACGATACCTTCCGCTGCGCCGCAGACACTGCAGCCATCGCCCGCAGGCACCGCTGGGCAGCGTGAAAGCAGCGCAATGTGATTGCTCTGTTATACTCGGCCCTTGTGCCAGGCTTACGTCCGGCCGCTCGGCCTTGCCAAGGCCTCTCGAAGCACCTGCCAGCTGGGCCTGAGCCCGCGCACCGCTTCGTGAAGCGCACTTTGCAACCCCAGCAGGACCGGACGCGACAGTGTCACCCCACACCCGTCGCGCCAGGCAAGATTATCCCTCGGGCATAAGCCCCTACTAGAACAGGATTACTCATGTCCTTTGCTTCCCTCGGTCTCTCCGAGGCTCTAGTCCGCGCCATCGAGGCAGCGGGCTACACCCAGCCCACCCCGGTGCAACAGCGGGCCATTCCCGCCGTGTTGCAAGGCCGCGACCTGATGGTCGCCGCTCAGACAGGTACAGGTAAGACCGGCGGCTTCGCCCTTCCGATTCTGGAGCGGCTGTTCCCAGGTGGTCACCCGGACAAATCCCAACGTCACGGCCCGCGCCAACCGCGCGTACTGGTCCTGACCCCCACTCGCGAACTGGCTGCCCAGGTTCACGACAGCTTCAAGCTCTACGCCCGCGACCTCAAGTTCGTCAGCGCCTGCATCTTCGGCGGCGTCGGCATGAACCCGCAGGTACAGGCCATGTCCCGCGGCGTCGACGTGCTGGTGGCCTGCCCCGGCCGTCTCCTCGACCTGTGTGGTCAGGGCAGCGTCGATCTGTCCCACGTTGAAATCCTCGTGCTCGACGAAGCCGACCGCATGCTCGACATGGGCTTCGTGCACGACGTTAAGAAGGTCCTTGCGCGCCTGCCGTCCAAGCGTCAGAACCTGCTGTTCTCGGCGACGTTCTCCAAGGACATCACCGACCTGGCCGGCAAGCTGCTGCACAACCCCGAGCGCATCGAAGTCACGCCGCCCAACACCACGGTCGAGCGTATCGAGCAGCGCGTCTATCGCCTGGCCTCCAGCCACAAGCGTTCGCTGCTGGCGCACCTGATCACTCAGGGCGCGTGGGAGCAGGTGCTGGTGTTCACCCGTACCAAGCACGGCGCCAACCGCCTGGCCGAGTACCTGGAGAAGCACGGTCTGAGCGCCGTGGCGATCCACGGCAACAAGAGTCAGAACGCGCGCACCAAGGCCCTGGCCGACTTCAAGGCCGGCTCCGTACGCATCATGGTCGCCACCGACATTGCCGCGCGTGGCCTGGACATCGACCAGCTGCCACACGTGGTCAATTTCGAGCTGCCCAACGTCGACGAAGACTACGTGCACCGTATCGGCCGTACCGGTCGTGCCGGTCGTAGTGGCGAGGCGATCTCGCTGGTTGCGCCAGACGAAGAGAAGCTGCTCAAGAGCATCGAGCGCATGACCAAGCAGAAGATCCCGGACGGTGATCTGATGGGGTTCGATGCCAGCACCGTGGAAGCGGAAAAACCCGAGGTGCGCGAGCGTCCTCAGGCCAACAATGCCCGCGGTGCTCGCGCACCTCGCGGCGATGGCACCAGCAACGCCAGCAGCGGTCGCAAGGACAAAGGGAAGGACAAAGGCAAGGAAAAGCCCGCCGGGGCGCGTTCTGAACGCCAACCCCGTGACCAGAAGCCACGTCAGCCACAGGCTGCACGCGCGGCCGTAGAACCGGCGGTTTCCGCCAACCGTGCGCCGGACGAATTCCTCGATGACGAAGTGGACAACTTCGGCAACCGTGCGGATTACGTCAGCCCCTATCAGGGCAAGAACCAGGGGCGCGGTCGTCGTCCTGCCGGTTCTGCACCGGCCGGTGGTACTGCTCCAGCAGCAGCGCCTCGCCAGGGTCGCCCTGCCGGTGGCGCACCGCGCAACGGTGGCGGCGCACGTTCCGCCGGCACTGGCGACAACGCCGGCGCCAAGCGCGGTCCGCGCAGCAACGGGGGTGGCGCTCGTGACGGCCAGCCACGTCGCGACAGCAACCCGCGCAACCGTCGCCCGGCACGCGACGAGCAGCCACGCCAGGAACCGGCGGTGAGCAACTCGCGCAACCCGAGCCAACCGGTGATCGTGCACAAGGAATCGAAGATCGATCGTTTCCCGACTGCCGAGCAACTGGAGCAATTGCCAAGCCGCCCGCGGGGTGAAAAACCTGCACTGCTGACGCGCAATCGCGAAGGCTGAGCATGAGGTAGGCAGGCTCGCTGCCCTGTGGGAGCGGGCTCTGCCCGCGAAGGTTTCACCATGGCTCCCATGCCGGATACAAAAAAACGCCGCAGCCCTCACAGGCTGCGGCGTTTTTTCATGTCAGCGAATCACTTACTTCGCTTTCACACCTTCGAAGGTGAAGTACAGCTCGACGGTGTCCGACTGTGGCCCCAGGTCCATGGACTTGGGTGCGAAGTCCTTGCGGTTGATCGAAGTGGTGCCTTCGAAGCCGGCACGGTAGCCGCCCCATGGATCCTTGCCTTCACCCAGGAAGGTGGCCTTGATCACGACGGGCTTGGTCACGCCGTGCAGGGTCAAGTCACCGGTCACGTCAGCAGTGGTCTTGCCATCGGCGCTCTTGCCGGTCGGCTTGACGCTGGTGGACTTGAAGGTGGCTTCCGGGAAGTTGGCCACGTCCAGGAAGTCCTTGCTGCTGATGTGCTTGTCACGCTCGGCGTGGTTGGTGAACACGCTGGCAGTTTTGAGGGTCACGTCGATCTTGGCGTCTTCGGGCTTGGCAGCATCGAAGCTGAACTTGCCGTCGAAGTCCTTGAAGGTACCGGTGATGAAGCTGTAGCCCAGGTGGCTGATCTTGAAGTCGACGAAAGCGTGCTGGCCTTCCTTGTCGATGGTGTAGTCAGCGGCCATGGCCTGGCCTGCGGTGAACAGGGCAGTGCCAATGGCGAGTGCAGCGAGGGTTTTTTTCAACATGGGGAGTATTCCTCTTGAAGTTTGATAGGTACGGCAGTCAAGCTTTGCGACCCAGCATACGGATGAGGGTTGCATCACGATCGATGAAGTGGTGTTTCAATGCAGCCAAGCCGTGCAGTACGGCGAATATCACCAGTACCCACGCCAGGTAGAAATGCACGGTACCGGCGGTTTCCGCCTGATTGGGCAGGCCGCTGACCAGCGCCGGTATTTCGAACAGCCCGAAAACCGGAATGCCTACCCCGTCTGCGGTCGAGATCAGGTAGCCGGCGCTCATCACCAGGAACAGGTCCGCATAGAGGAACAGGTGCCCCAGATGAGCCGCCGTGCGGGTCAGCTTGCCCTGGTTGGGTGTGGGCGGCGGGGGTGGGCTGATGAAGCGCCAGACCACGCGCACAAGCATGAAGAAGAACAGCACCAGGCCGATGCTTTTGTGCAGGTCAGGGCCGGCCTTGCGCCATGGGTCGTAGTAACCCAGGCCCACCATCCACAACCCAAGAGCGAAAAGCCCGAATACGGTCAGCGCGACGCCCCAGTGCAGGACGATGCTGACCCAGCCATAGCGAGAAGTGGAATTACGTAGTTGCATGTGCCTTGACCTTGTAAGAACTGCGCTCAAGATGACTGACTTATCTATCGGATTAAAGCGGAAAATCTCGCTTTGAAATATCGATAAAGTTGATTAAGACAGTATTAAGCGCACTGCTCACAGGCCAGGAACGCGGTTTTATACGCGTAAAGGCGCCGCCGACCCACGAAAAGGCCGACGGCTGCGGTGCGAAACCTACGGCTGCACTGTAGGTTTGGTTACTTCCACCTTGTTTTTGGATTCAACCGGTTTTTTCGCTTCGGCTGGCTTTTTGACCACAGGCTTCTTGGTTTCCGCCTTCTTGGGCTCCGGTTTTTTCGTTTCCACCTTCTTCACCGGCGCGGCTTTCTTCGCAGGCTCCGCCTTGACCGGTGCGGGCGCGGGCACGGCGGCGGGCACCGGAACAGGTGCAGGCGTGGGCGCTGGAACGGGAGCAGGTGCAGCCGCCGGTACTGGCGCAGGTGCAGGCTCGACGGGCTTGGCCGCTGGCGTGTCGCCGCCGCCGAACCACTTGGAGAAGAACCCAGGCTTGCTCTCGGCAGCCTTGACCGGTGCTGCCGCAGGCGGGGCGACCTTGACCGGTTCGAAAGACTTGCCTGCCGCCAGATCAACCACTTGGCCGGCAGCACGCTGACCGCTGCGCAGTGCGCCTTCCAGCGTGCCGGGGTACAGCGAGTCGGTGTGTTCACCCGCGAAGGCGATGCGCTGCTGCGGCTTCTCCCAGACTTTCCAGAACTTGCTGATCTGCCCCGGTCCGTAGGCCAGGTAGGCACCGCCATACGAAGGATCGGTGCTGTAGCGACGGATCTCGTAGCCGGTGTAGGCACCGCGCGCCTGTGGATAGAACGCGTGCAGGCGGATCAACACCTGGTCGACCATCTGCTTGTCGCCAAAGGCCTGCAGCAGGCGGGCGTTGTCACCGGACAGGTTGATCACCACATTGGCGCCACCCTTCAAGGCTGGCTCGATCCACAACATGCCCAGCCCGGTGTTGCTGTAGATCTCGCCGGACATCCGCGCCTTGCTGTCCCACACCGGCGTCTTGAATTTGAGCAGCAGTTGGTCACGCCAGCCATAGTTGGTGCCCTTGATTGCCGCCAGCTGGCGGTTGTCCAGCGCAGGGGTGAAGGCGATCTTGCCCAGTGCACGCAGAGGGACGGCCAGGACCACATAGCTGGCCTGGTAGCCCACGGCGCCCACTTTGACGGTCACGCCGTCCTTGTCCTGGCTGATGGCCGACACCGGTGAATCGGTCTTGATGGTCTTGATCTGTTTGACGAACGCCTGGGCCAGCACCGGGCTGCCACCGATCAGGCGCGAGGCGCGCAGATCACGGTCGTCGATGTCCTGATAGACCCGGTTCTGCTGGGCGAAATACAGCAGTGACAGACGCGACGGTTCGTCGTAGCGAGTACGAATCTTCTGGTTGATCAGTTGCCGTGCCGTAGGGGGCAGTTGCAGGCGATCCAGCCAGTTGGACACGTTGATCTGGTCCAGGGCGAACAGGGTGCTGGTCGCACCTGGGTTTTCCGGATCCTTGACCGAGCGGGCGAGGTCATCCAGGGTTTTCTCGTAGCGCTTGAGGGCTTCCGCAGTCGCTGGCTGCTTGGTGGCCAGGTCGGCAGCGGTGAAGTATTCGCCGTCGATCAGGTAGCCAGGGTTGCGGACGAATTCCGGTGCCGGCTGGGTGGCCAGCTTGAAGGTGTTCACGTAACCATTGAGCACCGGCTGGACCTTGCTGCCGCCGATCCATTCGCTGGTGGCCAGACCCGAGCGGCCGCCGAGGCTGGGTCGTGCTTCCAGCAGGGTCACCTGCCAGCCTTTGGCCTGCAGCTCGTAGGCGGCCGTCAGCCCCGCCAGACCGCCGCCGACGACGATCGCCGTCTGAGCCTTGTCATTGCCCAACGCCTGCGCGCTGAACAGCCCTACTACTATCAGCGCCCAGGCGCGCAACCAACCAGCAGACATGCAGAGAACTCCGGCAGAGCAAGCGAAATGGCCGGATCGAGCCCCGGCAGTGGCAAATTGCCGCGCAGCATACGCCAGCGGCATAGTGCCCGCCAGTGTCGCCATCGAGCATGTTTGGGTTGTTAGCCGAGGCCTCATTGCATAGGCTTGCGCGACTGTTTGCCAAGCGTGTTGCCGCGGGAGAGAAAGATGGGACTCAACGACCAGTGGATGAAACGAGACCTCGAGGTCTTGTGGCACCCCTGCACCCAGATGAAAGACCACGAGCGGCTGCCGCTGATCCCGATCAAACGCGGCGAAGGCGTGTGGCTGGAGGACTTCGACGGCAAGCGCTACCTGGACGCGGTCAGCTCCTGGTGGGTCAATGTCTTCGGACATGCCAATCCGCGCATCAATCAGCGCATCAAGGATCAGGTCGATCAGCTGGAGCACGTGATCCTGGCCGGTTTCAGCCATCAGCCGGTGATCGAGCTGTCGGAGCGTCTGGTCAAGATGACGCCCGAAGGGCTGACTCGCTGCTTCTACGCCGACAACGGCTCTTCGTGCATCGAAGTCGCGTTGAAGATGAGCTTTCACTACTGGGTCAACCGCGGTCAGCCAAACAAGAAGCGCTTCGTGACTCTGACCAACAGCTACCACGGCGAAACCATCGCCGCGATGTCGGTCGGTGATGTGCCCTTGTTCACCGAAACCTACAAGGCGCTGCTGCTCGATACCCTGAAAGTCCCCAGCCCGGACTGCTACCAGCGGCCCGAAGGGGTGAGCTGGGAAGAGCACTCGCGCACCCTCTTCCAGGCCATGGAACAGACCCTGGCCGAACACCATGAAAGCGTGGCCGCCGTGATCATCGAGCCATTGATTCAGGGCGCGGGCGGCATGCGCATGTATCACCCGGTGTACCTCAAGCTGTTGCGCGAGGCGTGCGACCGCTACGGCGTGCACCTGATCCACGACGAGATCGCCGTGGGCTTCGGTCGCACCGGGACGATGTTCGCCTGCGAGCAGGCCGGCATCCGTCCTGATTTCCTGTGCCTGTCCAAGGCGCTGACCGGTGGCTACCTGCCGCTGGCGGCCTGCGTGACCACCGACGACGTCTACAGCGCCTTCTACGACGATTACCCGACACTGCGCGCCTTCCTGCATTCGCACAGCTACACCGGCAACCCGTTGGCCTGTGCTGCGGCTCTGGCCACGCTGGACATCTTCGAGCAGGACAATGTCATCGAGAACAACCGCGCCCTGGCCCAGCGCATGGCCACTGCGACCGCGCACCTGGCCGACCATGCCCACGTGGCCGAGGTGCGTCAGACCGGCATGGTCCTGGCCATCGAAATGGTCCAGGACAAGGCCAGCAAGACAGCCTACCCCTGGCAGGAGCGACGCGGGCTCAAGGTGTTCAACCACGCCCTGGAGCGTGGCGCGCTGCTGCGGCCGCTGGGCAGCGTGGTGTATTTCCTGCCGCCCTATGTGATCACGCCGGAGCAGATCGACTTCCTGGCCGAGGTGGCCAGCGAGGGGATCGATATCGCCACGCGCAGCAGCGTGAGCGTGCAGGTGGCTGAAGATTTCCATCCTGGGTTTCGCGATCCGGGTTGAGTAGGGCGTCGCCTGTACCAGTGCTTTCGCGGCCACCGGCCGCTCCTACAGGGGCACACGATGCAACCGTAGGAGCGGCCAGTGGCCGCGAAGAGGCCAGAATAAACACCACAAAATCACCAGAGACACCCCCCATGCGACTGTCCCGCTTTTTCATCGACGCCTCCCTGAGCCTGGGCGAACACGAACTCCCCGAAGCCCAGGCCCACTACATCGGCCGCGTGCTGCGCATGGCCACCGGCGACAAGGTCCAACTGTTCGACGGCAGCGGTCAGGAATTCCTGGGCACCTTGCTGGAAGTGGGCAAGAAACGCGTCAGCGTCAACCTCGACGAACAGTTCACCGGCCAACCCGACTCGCCGCTGGCCATACATCTGGGCCAGGGCTTGTCCCGTGGCGAGCGAATGGATTGGGCCATCCAGAAGGCTACTGAATTGGGCGTGAGCGAAATCACACCGCTGGTGAGCGAACGCTGTGAGGTCCGCCTCAAGGACGAGCGCGCCGACAAGCGCCTGGCCCACTGGCGACAGGTGGCCATCAGCGCCTGCGAGCAATGTGGTCGCTCCAGCGTGCCGGTCATTCATTCGCCGCAGGTGTTGGCCGACTGGGTTGCCGCGAGCGACGCCGAACTCAAGCTGGTGCTGCACCCTGTCGCAGAGCCGCTGCTCAGCCACGCCAAGCCTGCCAGCCTGGCGTTCCTGATCGGGCCCGAAGGTGGCCTCAGCGATGCCGAAGTCGAGCAGGCCAAGGCCGGCGGCTTTCACGCTGCCCGCCTCGGCCCCCGCGTGCTGCGCACCGAAACCGCGCCGGTGGTCGCCCTGGCGGTGGCCCAGCAGCTGTGGGGGGATTTCTAGGCTTCAGAGGACGTAGAAAAAGATCGCGATGAAGTGCAGCACACTGCCCGCGATCACGAACAGGTGCCAGATGCCGTGGGCATGGCGCAGACGCTTGTCCAGCGCGAAGAAAATGATGCCCACGGTGTACAGCACACCGCCTGCAGCCAGCAAGGCGAACCCAACCGGCCCGAGCAGGTGCAGCAGCGGCTGGACCGCGACCAGCACGATCCAGCCCATCACCGCGTAGATGACGATGGACAGCACACGGGCCTCGGAGCGCGGCTTGATCTCCTGCAACATGCCCAGCACCGCCAACCCCCACACCACGCCGAACAGACTCCAGCCCCAGGGCCCGCGCAGGGTTACCAGGCAGAACGGCGTGTAGCTGCCGGCGATCA
>NZ_DJUS01000076.1:0-276 GCF_002438365.1 Pseudomonas sp. UBA6276 | reverse complement strand
AGATCGACAGGTGATCGAGCTTCTGCATGATCGCTTTGCGGCGCCCACGCACGCTGTGGTAGATCGTGGACACGCTGTAGAGCACGATCAGCGTAGCGCCGTAGATGCACACGCTGACGATCTTCCAGGGGTCACCTTCAAACGCCGCCAGAAGCAGCAGCCAGACAGCACCGACCGCCGCTAGCACGGCGCCCACCAGATGGGTCCAGGCGTTCATTCGTTCGCCATGGTACATACACAACTCCTTGCTCCCCATAGCAGCGGCGCAAGCCGCGT
>NZ_DJUS01000159.1:0-20491 GCF_002438365.1 Pseudomonas sp. UBA6276 | reverse complement strand
GACGTGGTCTACAACCACACGGCCGAAGGCAACGAGATGGGCCCGACCCTGTCGCTCAAGGGTATCGACAACGCCAACTACTACCGCCTTATGCCAGACGATGCGCGTTACTACATCAACGACACCGGCACCGGCAACACCCTGAACATGAGCCACCCCTGCGTCCTGCAGATGGTCACCGACTCCCTGCGCTACTGGAGTTCGGAAATGGGCGTGGACGGTTTCCGGTTCGACCTGGCGACCATTCTGGGCCGCGAAGCCCATGGCTTCAGCGAAGGCGGCGGCTTCCTCGACGCCTGCCGTCAGGATCCGGTGCTGGCCAAGGTCAAGCTGGTCGCCGAGCCTTGGGACTGCGGTCCGGGCGGCTACCAGGTGGGCAACTTCCCGCCGGGCTGGATGGAATGGAACGACAAGTTCCGCGACATCTCCCGCGCGTTCTGGAAGGGCGACGACGAGATGCTCGGCGATTTCGCGAAAATCTTCCTGGGCTCGGGCGACCAGTTCAACCGTCGCGGCCGCAAGCCGGCGTCGTCGGTCAACTTCATCACCGCTCACGATGGTTTCACCTTGAACGACCTGGTGTCGTACAACGAGAAACACAACGAAGCCAATGGTGAAGACAACCGCGACGGTCACTCCGACAACCGCTCGTGGAACTGCGGTGTCGAAGGCCCGACGGACGATCCGGAAATCGTCGCTCTGCGCTACCGCCAGATGCGTAACCTGCTGGCGACGCTGTTCCTCGCCCAAGGCACCCCTATGCTGCTGGCCGGCGACGAGTTCGCGCGTACCCAGGGTGGCAGCAACAACGCCTATTGCCAGGACNNGGACAGCGAGATCGGCTGGGTGGACTGGAACATCAGCGAGCAGAGCACCGAGCTGCAGGACTTCGTCAAGTACCTGATCGAGCTGCGCAACCGCTACCCGCTGCTGCGCCGCAATCGCTTCTTCACGGGTGCCTACGACGAAAGCCTGGGTATCAAGGACGTCAGCTGGATCCAGCCCAACGGCAGCGAAATGGGTGTCGAGCAGTGGCAGGACGGCAGCAACCGCTGCATGGGTATCCTGCTCGACGGTCGCACTCAGGCCAGTGGTATCCGCCGCGCCGGGGTCGACCATTCGCTGTTGATCGTGGTCAACGCGCACCATGACGTGGTCGGCTTCACCCTGCCGGAAGTACCGGAAGGCAAGCGTTGGATTCTGCAGTTGGATACCAACCAGACTGACTTCGAGGCAGGCGAGTCGTTTGATTTCGGTACCGAGTACGCCGTCACCGGGCGTTCGGTGCTGATGTTCGAACTGGCCAAGCCAGCGACCAAGAAGCGTCGTTAACAAGGTAATATCCAAACGCCCCGATGCGGTCATCGACTGACTGCATCGGGGCGTTTGTCGTTGTGCCTTTCTGATTGCAAAAGGGTGACAACCCGCTGTAGACGCTAAGATGGCAATTTGCTAGCTTTCGAGGCAAGGGCGATTGCTCATGCAATCCGCCGCCATGCCTATCGTGGAACGAGCCTGTCGTGCGCCAGCATGATCCTTTCGACGATTCTCACCCTCACTGTCTGTGCACGCCTGTGCGTTGGATATTGCCACGATGTTGATCAGACGCCGCCCATCGCTCTCAGGTTTTATTGGCCTGGCGCTCGGTTTGATCGCATTCTCGGCGTTTTCTCTGTTGCGCTCGGAAATTCAGCGGCAGGAAACCCGTTTCTCCGAGTACGTACAAAGCATCGCGAGCAGTGTCCGCAACCAGCTCGACACCAACGATGCGGTGCTGGCCGGGTTTGCCGCGTTCCTGCAGGCGGTCAAGCAGAGCGATACCGATGCGGCCGCTCGCTATGGCGCCGCCGTGCTGGCGGCCTATCCGCACATCTACATGCTGGAAGTGGCGCGCAGTGTGCCTCAGGACGAGCAGTGCAATTTCGCGGCCCTGTTGCGGCGCACCTGGTTGCCGGATTTTCAGTTGAAGGATTTCACACCGCCTGCGCCTGTGGTCGATTCCCGCAGTGGCATGAACACGACATGGCCGATCCTCTTCATGTCGCCGCAGTTGCCGGAGACCAACGTGATCTACGGGGTGAGGCTTGAGACCGTACCGTATCTGAGCAATGCCCTGGTGCGTATCCACCAGAGTTCTGTGCCGGTGGCGACGCCCGTTTTCGCGTTGTATGAAGGGGGCGATGCCTACATTCTGATGAAATCGGTGTTGCGCCCCGAAGAGGACGCTCAGAACACGCTGCCCAACTTCTTCGGCAGCACGATGGTCGCCATGCTGGTGATCAAGACCGACGCGCTGCTGGGGGCGATCGTGCGCCACAACAACGATCCGCGAGTGGCTGTCAGCGCACGGTTGCGCAGCGATGATCACAACACCCAGGTCGTGGCCATGGAGGCAGCGCAGAGCCGTTGGTGGGACGAACTGGTCTTGCCGCGGCTGACCGATGACGTATTCGTCGACAGCCCGACGCAACCGCTGTCCTTGACCTTCCAGCGACAGCTGAGCCTGGCGGATGTGCTGGGGCCCGAAGTGCTGGTGATCCTCAGCGTGCTGCTGGCGAGTCTGGTATTGGTGCCGCTGGTGCTGGTCAGGCACTTTTCGGCTATCGAGGCAGCCGCACTCGAACACGAGCGTTCGGCGTTCCTGGCCACCCATGACGTATTGACGCAGTTGCCCAACCGCTACCTGCTGGCGGATCGCTTCGCCCAGGCGCTGAGCCAGTGGACGGAGCAGGGCATTCCCTTTGCGGTGATGTTGATCGACCTCGACCACTTCAAGCAGATCAACGATGAACGAGGTCATGCGGTGGGTGACCAGGTCTTGCAGACGTTGGCCAAGCGCATGCGCGAGGCGATTCGTGACTATGACACGGTAGCGCGCTACGGCGGCGACGAGTTCGTGGCCTTGGTCTCGGACTTGGCCAACCCGGATAGCGTGATCCTCAAGGCGCAACAGCTGCTGCACGCAATCGAGCAGCCAATCGCCACCTGCGTAGGCCAGTTGTCGCTGTCGGGCAGCATCGGGATTTCCCTGTGCCCTGTGCACGGGGAAGACCTCGATACGTTGCTCAAGGCGGCGGACAAGGCCATGTACCATGTCAAGCTTGAGGGTCGGCAGGGCGTGGCCATGGCGGGTGCGGCCTGAGCGGCAGTCTTCTTGAACCACCACGCGGCGAGCCCCTCGAATGCTCTATTGCGCGCCTTCCAGCCTGGAAGGCCGGTGTTCTGGAGGACGTGCCGTGCAACGTCGTCGTTTTCTCGTGGGCAGCGCCGTCGCCGCTGCCAGCATGCCCTTGTCATCAGTCGCTTTCGCCGCCCAGCCCGCGGCCTTGCAGGTCCCCTCGGCGGCACCGGGAAGCGCTGTGCTGACCGTTGGATCATTGCGGATCGGCGAAGGCGCACCCAAGATCATCGCGTCCATCACCGCCTCAACCGACCGTGAAGCGCTTGATCAGGCTCGTGACATCGGCGCTGCGTCACAGGTGGACATGGCTGAACTGCGTTTGGATCATCATCCACAGGGCCACCTGGGCGAACGGATGAAGCCGTTGCTGGCTCGTCTGGTGGGTGTACTGGACGGCAAGCCTCTACTCGTCACTTGGCGCAGCAAGGAGGAGGGGGGTGAGCGTGAGCTGGCCGATGCCACGTATTTCAACCTGTACGCCGAGCTGCTGCACACCGGTCATGTCGATCTGTTGGACGTGGAGATGATGAAGCCACAGGCGGCCGTCGAGAACATCGTCACGCTGGCCCATGAACGGGGTGTAGCCGTGGTGCTGTCTAACCATGATTTCAACGCGACGCCCGGCCACGATGTCATCGTCGAGCGTTTGCGCCGGCAACAGGCGTTGGGCGCCGACATTCTCAAGATCGCCGTGATGCCCAACAGCAAGGCGGACGTATTGACGCTAATGGCGGCCAGTCAGCACATGCAGGCTCACTATGCCAAGCGTCCATTGCTGACCATGTCGATGGGGCCGTTAGGCGTGTTGTCGCGGTTGGCGGGGCAGTTGAGCGGATCAGCCCTGACCTACGCAAGCCTGGGCCAGGTATCGGCGCCGGGACAGCTGGAGGCAGCTGCGGTACGGAACGTATTGGACGTAGTGGAGCAGGGTTCGCAGAGCTGAAAGGAGCAGCTGGGGCGGACAGGGGCGCTCGATGAGCGCCCCGGCAGGAATCAGAAGACCAGCTTGAACAGGCCGATGACCACGACCAGGCCGATCAGGAAGATGATGCCGACGGTGCTGCCAAGAAACTTCAACATAGGGATGACTCACGGTAATGGGTTGTTACTGCTCTAGACAGCGGCTCGCAGTGCTCGTTTCATTTCATGTGACGCCAGTATCTTGTGCGTCGTTCTGTGCCTGCCAAGCGCCTAGGCATGTGGTCCGAGAATCCCTTGGCGAATGTCGTCGAACGCCACGACGCTGCGCTCCACGGCCTGAATCACAGTGGGCGCGTCCTTCCAGAGCGAATCGCTGACCGACTCGGAAAAGATCTCGAGCACGTACTCGCCTGCGTAGCCCACATCGACCAGTCGTCGAAGAAGCGCTTGCAGGGGAATAGCGCCGTCGCCCACGGCACGTCGGTCGTGCAGCGATTGCGGACGGCGCCAGTCGGCCAGTTGCACGATGAACAGCTTGTCGGCATCGAGGGTGTCGAGCAGGCTGGGGTCCTGCCAGCTGTTGTACAGGTCCAGGCACAGGCCGAAGGCGGGCCGTGCGACGGCGTGCGCCATTTCACGGGCCTGACCGAAGGCGAACAGAATGGAATTCTGGTTCATCAATGAAGGCGCCAACGCTTCGAGTGCGATGAGCATCCCTTTCTCACTCGCGTGCTCGGCCAGTGTCCGGTAGTGCTCGACGCACTGTGTCCAGACCAATGCTTCATTGCCCTGCGCGTCGGCGCCGGTGTTGGTGACCAGTGCCAGGCCGGGAAAGAATTCGCTGAACAGATCGACCGAGTTCATCAGTTGCGCCAGACGCACGTCTGGGGCTTGCGGCTCGGGCGCTGAAGCTGAAGGGAAAATGGTCAGGGTGCGGGGCTGGATCGAGGTCACCCGAACGCCGCTGGCGCGCACGTGAGCCAATTGCTCCCGTGCGCGTGCGGGGTCTTCGGAGAGCTTCTTTTCTGCCAGTTCCAGGCCGCAGCCCAGACGCTGGCACAGTTGCAGGTCTTGTTCGAGGGTGAGGGGTTGGGTGGTGATCTGACTCAGTGCCAAGCGTTGCATGGTGACCTCTGTGCTGCTGCATGAAAGCCCAATCGCCGTGGGCCGGACAAAGCAAGGCCGAGCAGAGCTCGGCCTCGTGGTGCGGTGCTTCAGAGCGCGGGTACGACACCGGCGACAGGTTCTACAATGGGCGCTTCAATGGTCGGCGAGCCGGGTGTGAGAATGACCTTGCGGCAATCCTCTTCCTTCTTGTCGAAGATCTTGTAGCCTTCGACCGCCTGTTCCAGGGACATGCGGTGGGTGATGATCGTCTCGGGCGTCAAGCGGCCCGCTTCGATGTGCTCGAGCAGCTCGGGCAGGTAGCGCTGAACGTGAGTCTGGCCCATGCGGAAGGTCAAGCCCTTGTCGAACGCATCGCCGAACAGGAAGCCGTGGATGAAGCCGGCGTACACGCCCGGCACGCTGACCACGCCGCCGCGGCGCACGGCCGCGATGCACTGGCGCAACGCCTTGCCGCTGCTGCCTTCAAGCTTGAGGGCGGCGAGCACGGTTTCGGTGGTGCTGCCCTTGGCTTCGAAGCCCACTGCATCCACAACGCCATCCACGCCGCGCGAGCCTGGCGTCTGACGGATGATGGTATCGGCTGGATCGTCGTCTTCATCGAAGTTGATCGGGATCACCCCATAGGCCTGTTGCGCATAGGCCAGGCGGTAGGGGTGATGGTCGACCATGAAGATGCGCTCGGCGCCCAGCATCCGCGCGACGGCAGCGCACAGCAGACCGACCGGGCCAGCGCCGTAGATGGCGATGCTAGAACCCTTGCCGATCTCGGTGTTTTTCACGGCTTGGAAGGCAGTGGGCAGAATGTCCGACAGAAACAGCACTTTTTCATCCGACAGGGTGCCAGGCACCTTGAACGGGCCTGTATTGGCCTTGGGCACGCGCACGTATTCGGCCTGGCCGCCTGGCACGCCGCCGTACAGATGACTGAAACCGAACAGCGCTGCGCCCGATGGAATCGACTTCTTGTTCAAGATCGCACCGCGACCGGTGTTGGTGGTTTCGCAGGCAGCGAAAAGATCGATGTTGCAGAAGAAGCAGCTGCCGCAGGCGATGACGAAAGGAATGACCACGCGATCGCCCGGGCTGACCGCGGTCACCGCTGAGCCAACTTCTTCGACGATGCCCATGAATTCATGGCCGAAGATGTCGCCATGTTCGACCGTGGGAATCTTGCCTCGGTACAGGTGCAGGTCCGAGCCGCAGATGGCGGTGGCCGTGACACGCAGGATGATGTCGTCGGCATCCTGAAGCTCTGGATCGGGAACCGTGTCGACTTTGACGTCGTGAGCGCCGTGGTAGGTGAGTGCTCTCATTGTTCGCGTAGCCTCTTGATCGGAATCGGGGGGTGTAAGTAGCAGAGGTATACGAAACACGGGAAGTTCAAGCCGATGTGTCCAATGGGCTCGTCGGATCGGGTCGACACACTGGTCACGTTCCGCTCTGAGTGGCGCAGGCGTGCCAGCGATTGCGGCCTTTGTGTTTGGCGGTGTACAGGCAGGCATCGGCGGTTATCAGCATTTGCGCGGCCGTGACCCATTCCACTGCCGGCTGGGCGGCGGTGATGCCGGCGCTGACCGTGACGTGTCCCGCAGGATGATCCAGGTGTTCGACGCCCAAGTCGCGAATGGCCTGCAGGATCGCCTCGGCAACCACGCCCGCGCCTTCCAGATCGGTACCCGGAAGCAGCACGGTGAACTCTTCGCCACCATAGCGCACGGCCAGGTCGGTAGGGCGCTTGAGCACCTTCACGATGGCGTCGGCCACCTGGCGCAGGCAGCGGTCGCCGGCTGCATGGCCATAGCGATCGTTGTAGCGTTTGAAGTAGTCGACATCGAGCATGATCAGCGCCAGCCAGCCGCGCTGTCGCCGAGCGCGGCCGATTTCGGCCCCCAGGGCCATGTCCAGCCGCCGCCGATTGCCCAGACCGCTGAGGCTGTCGGTCAGCGCCATGTCACGCATGATCTGATGGGCCTGGCGCAGTTCCTCCTCGATGGCGATGCGTTCGCGCAGCTGCTTGAGCACGATCATGCCGAAGCCACTCAAGCCAGCGATCAGCACCAGCAGCACCAGGCCGGTCTTGAGCAGGTCGCGCCGCCAGGGGCCGATGTAGGATTCGCGCGACAGCCCGGCTTCCACCACCAGCGGATAGCTGGTCAATGCGCGGTAGGCATACAGGCGGTAGGTGTTGTCGACCACCGCCTTGACCTCGACCACGCCTTCGTCGGCCACCGGCAGATAGCGTTTGAAGATTTCGCTGTCTTCCAGCGTCTTGCCCAGCACCGGCGCAAGGAGCGGGCGCCGCACCAGGATCCGGCCGTTGCGCAGCGCCAGGACCAGCGCGCCGCGATCGTCGATCTTGAAGTCGCCATAATAGTCGACGAAGTAGCTGACCCGAATCGTTCCCAGCAGCACCCCGGCGAAGCTGCCGTCCGGGTTATTGAGTCGGCGCGAGATCGGCAGGATGTATTCGTCCGTCGAACGGCTGCGCACCACGTCGCTGATGCGCACGTTCGGATCGGTGTGGGTGCGATGGTAGTTGAAGTAGTCGCGGTCGGCGTTGTTGGCCGCCTCTGGCGTACCGGTCTTGTCGGTCACCACCCATTGTCCGCTGGCGTCGTAGATGAACAGCCCATGCAACTGCGGCATGATCCGCGCCTGTTGCTGCATCAGCGCATGAATGCGCGGCACGTCCATGTTCTGCAGGCCGTCACCTTGCACGCGCTCGCCCAGGGCGTCGGTCAGTACGTCGACCTGGCGAATCGCATCTTCGGCATGCTGGGCCGTGGCGCGGGCCAGGTTGGTGACCGAATCGCGGGCGGTGGCGAACGCCTGCTGGTAGTCGCGCCAGGCGCGCCAGCCTTCGACGCCCACGAAGGTGAAGATGACCAGCACGATGAACGTTACGGTGAGACGAAACAGGGCCGAATTGCGCCCCGCGTGCCGAGATAATGGCTCGGCGCTTTCGTCGCTCGTGGCATGTAGCGGATTGCGTCCTGGCATGAAAGGCCTCATGGCTGCGCTCTGTCGCGGCGCGAGGTGTCCTGTGCTGCATTTTCGACAATGCGGTAAATGAGCGTGTCAGTGGCAGACTAGCTCAGCGGTATCGAGGTCGGAAGGTTGGGAGGGTTCAATGGTGCAAACAGTGGACGAGTGAGACTCTTCCGGGAGACTGAGGGGGCTGCGTGGGCATCCCCCTACAGGGTCATGCAGATGCGGCTGACACGGCAGGCGCGCGGCGAAGCGGAGATCGTGCGACTCAATGCGCTGCTTCGGTCCCTGCTTCTTCGCGCGCCTGTTGGCCGGACGGCCTCCAGCGCACATCGGTAATCCCATACTGCTCGGCTTTGGGCTTGCTAACCTTCTGCACCCGTTCGCGGCCGAACTTGGGGATGACACCGACCCCTGCGTCACAGCTCGCCCAATGCCAGGCATCGGCATTGTTCAGCGTGGGTAGACGAATGATGAACGACTTTTCCGCTCCATGGAGCCTGTAGTCAATGATGAACAGCGTTGGGTTCGGCATGGTGATCTCCTGCGTTGACTCATCATTGAGTTGTGACACGCAGGAAAGATTCAGAAAATGTGCAGGACGGCGACGAGTTGCCGGATACCTGGCAAGCCCTCTGCAATCAGGTGCGGGCGGCCCATTCGATGTCGGGCATCACTTCCAGCGGCGCATGGGAACCCTTGCCGCGAATTTCATTGACCGCATGCAGCACCAGCAGCCGAAACAGAATGATGTCTTCGTATTCACGCGGCGAAAGACTGCGCTCTACATGGGCTGGAACGTTGGGGTCGGTCAGCGTCAGTTTCAGCAGGCCATCGTGGAGTTCGGTTTCGTGTTTCAGCGGCGGGTCGAGCCCGGCGAGTACCGTTTCGATGGAAGCCATGGAATCACCCTTGACGGACGGTGTTGAGGAGGCAGTGAGGAAACGGGCAAAACGCCCGGGGCTGTAAGAGCTATAGCTGATAGTGGCTGAAAGCGCCTGTTCAATGCCATCAGTTTTTCGACTTCCCTTTACGCATTTTCATCGCTACACCGTTGGACATCCAAAAGTGTTTTTCGATGCCTTGGCCGATGCTTTTGAGTAAGCTGGCCGCACTTGCAATGGACGCAATGGAGGCTGGGCACTGATGACCGAAGACCAGGCCAACTACAAGCGGTTGCTGACGCTGATAGAGGGCGCCCAATGGCAAGCCTTCACCAGTGAGGACGGCTTTGCTCTGCGCGCCTTGCTGCTGGTCGGCTATATCGTGACCACGGTGACCGGGGACGGTCGCACGCGCCTGGCTCTCACCGTCAAGGGCACGCATTATCTCAATGCGCTGCGCAGCGAGCCGTGATCGACGCAGACCTCCTTTTCACCCCCCGATGTGCTTAAAGCGCTCGCGCGAACGTCAATCCTCCCCAATGGCCACCCCAGGTGGGGCCTCGTTATCTGCCAGTCCGGGAGTGCCGCCCGGGCGTACCGCTTTTCAAGGATGTGTTTCATGCCGCAACCGTCTGCGTCCCGTCTTCGCGTCCGGGACCGTCTGCATTGCCTTTCCACCTGTACCACGCCTCGCGCGCCGGCATGGCCAGTGCTGGGCCTGGCCGCCTTGTTTGGCGCCCCCAGCGCCGCCCTGGCGGCGCAGGTGATGGAGTTGCAGGCCGTGGAAGTCAGCGAGGCACGCCTGAGCGAGATCGACGAAGCCGACCTGGCACTGCGTTCGGTGCCAGGCGCCAGCAACCTGATCGACACCGCCGCCGTCGGGCGCGGCAGGCTCTCGGGCAACGAGGATCTGTTCAGCAACCAGGCAGGTATCTACGCCCGCGCCGCCAACAACGAGGGCGCGAAGATCTCCATTCGCGGTTCGGGTATCAACCGTGGGCCGGGGGCGCATTCGTCGGGGCTGTACCAGATGTTCGATGGCCTGCCGCTGACCGGTCCGGGCGGCACGCCTTACGAATTGCTGGAGCCCTTGTGGCTGAGCCGCGTGGAAGTGCTGCGCGGGGCCAATGGCTTCGATCGCGGCGCGCTGGCCTTGGGCGGTGCCATCAACTACGTGATGCACACCGGTTACGATGCGGCCAAGTTGCAGCTGCGCTACGAGGTCGGCAGTCATGGCTACAGCAAGCGTCAGATCAGTTCTGGCCAGGTGCTGGGTGATGCCGATTACTATTTCAGCGTGACCGATTCCAGCTACGACGGCTTCCAGGATCAAAGCGCAGGTGGCAGCCGTGGTGCGGCAGGCAACTTCGGCTACCGTTTCAGTCCGCAGTTGGAAACGCGCTTCTTCTTCCGCTATCGCGAGACCGACAACGACACCCCGGGCAAGCTGACGCGGGCGCAGATCGCCCATGATCCCCGCGCGGCCAACGCCTTGAACCTGGCACGCGATTCCAAGCGCATTCAACCGGGCAGTACCTGGTTGGCCAACAAGACCACCTGGCACCTTGACGACGATGCCCGCCTGGCAGCCGGTCTGGTCTATCACGACTATCCGATGGACCTGCGCGAAGGCACCAACCGCATGAAGGTGGCCTACACCGATGTCAGCGGCACCTTGAACTATGTGCGCCAGGACGTGCTGCTCGGCCATGCCAGCAAAACTACCGTGGGGTGGCGCAGCACCAAGGCATTGCCCAATTCCGGCGTGTCGGAATTCGTCCGGGTACCGGTCGGCAACACGGCCGGGTATGCGCCCGGCACCCGCACCCGGGACTACAGCTATCAAGGCTCCGACCATACGGTGTATATCAGCAACGAGCTGGAACTGGTGCCCGATCTCTGGCTCACCACGGGGCTAGCCGCGCTGTACACCCGTCGCGAGACGGAGGTCAGCTACCCGGTGACCCATGACCGGGTCAGCCAGCACGCCTGGGACTACGCGCCCCGCCTGGGTTTGCGCTACGACTACAGCCCGAAGGTGCAGGTGTTCGGCAACCTCAGCCGTTCGGTGGAACCGCCACACCCCTGGTCGATGATCTGGGGCTCCAACCGCTACTTCGCGCCGGGCAGCGGCGCGGCGACGGGTTTGCAGAGCAATGGCGTGGAGCTCGACAACCAGAGCGCGACCACTCTGGAGCTGGGTGGGCGTGGCGATGCCTGGTTCGGCCGCTGGGATCTGGCCTGGTATTACTCGCAGGTCCGCCATGAGCTGCTCAGTGTCGAAACCCAGGCCGCCACGGCCACCACCTCGCAGGTGATCGGCGAGGCGAATGCCAGCCCGACGGTCCATCAGGGCGTCGAGATGGCCCTGGACAGCCCATTGTGGGAGGGGCAGCAGGCCGGACGTCTGGGTTTGCGCCAGACCTACACCTACAGCGATTTCCACTACCGTGACGACGCGCGTTTCGGCAATAACCGGCTGCCTGGCCTGCCTCAACATTACTATCAAGCCGAATTGCGCTACGACCACCCCAGCGGCGTCTACACCGGTTTCAACGTGCAGCACGCCTCGCGCATCGCTGTGGACTACGCCAACTCCTACCATGCGGCGGCCTACACACTGTTCGGCGCCAGTCTGGGCTACTCGGCGCCGGATGAAAGCTGGCAGACCTGGGTGGACCTGCGCAACCTGACCAACAAGCGTTACGCCAGCACGGTCACCCCCGGCTACGACGACCAGGGCCGCGATTTTTCACGTTCCACGCCGGGCGATGGCCGGGGTGTCTACGCCGGCGTCTCGTGGAGCCTGCGCTGAGCAGCCGATGAGCAGCCGGCCGGCGTGACGCCACGGGTGGGCCGGTTGCGTTAAGATGGCGGTCAATCCGTCTTGGCAGAGCGCAGCAGTGATTCTCAACAGCCTGGTTTTCTTCATCACTCTGGCGGCCATGGAAGGCGTTGCCTACCTGGCCCACAAGTACCTCATGCATGGCTGGGGCTGGGGCTGGCACCGCTCCCACCACGAGCCGCGCACCGGCTGGTTCGAGAAGAACGACCTGTATGCGGTGGTGTTCGCGGGGCTGGCGATCGTGCTGATTGCCCTGGGGACCCAGGGTCTGCATCCGCTGGAATGGATCGGCGCCGGCATGACCGCCTACGGCGCGTTGTACTTCGTCGTCCATGACGGTCTGGTGCATCGGCGCTGGCCGTTCCATCTGGTGCCGCGCCGCGGTTACCTCAAGCGCCTGTACCAGGCGCACCTGATGCACCACGCGGTCGAGGGCAAGGACCGCTGCGTGTCCTTCGGCTTTCTGTTCGCGCCGTCTACGACGCGCTTGCGCGCTCAGTTGCGGGCGTTGCACCAAGGGCCTCTGCGCAAGGCGGACGAGGCCGGTTCCACAGCTGAGTCGAACGCTTCGGCCACTGCCGCCAGCGAGCGCTGACCGCACGCCACCATCCCTGGCTGACCGCTGCCAGCTTTTCGGCCTTGGAGGTCGAGACACGGGTGTCCCAGGCATGACTGCCTGCCGCAACCACCTTGACCCCGATCTGCCGGTACACGGCCGCCGCAGTCGCTACGGCCCAGGCCGAACGCCAGGGCAGGGCGGCCAGGCCCGCCTGGGCGCTGGCGTAGTAAGGCTCGGCCAGGTCGACCAGACGCCGTGCCAACACCGCCACCGCCGGCCGATGCTCGGGCGCCGCCAGGTCCTGCAGCGGAATGTTCAGTTCTTCCAGCCACTGCGCCGGCAGATAGCAGCGACCGATGCGCGCATCCTCGACGATATCGCGGGCGATGTTGGTCAACTGAAACGCCAGCCCCAGATCGCAGGCGCGATCCAGGGTGCGCGGGTCATGAGTGCCCATGACCCGCGCCATCATCAGACCAACGACGCCTGCGACGTGGTAGCAATACTGCAGCGTGTCGTCCTGAGTGTGATAACGGCGGTCCAGCACGTCCATTTCGAAGCCGGCCAGATGCTCCAGGGCATTGTGCTCGGGAATGTCGTGCTCGCGCACCACTTCGGCGAACGCGGCAAAGGCCGGCTCGCTCGCGGGCACCCCTGCATAGACCGCATGGGTCTGGGCCTGCAGCAGCGCCAGGCGGCGCTGTGCCTCCTGCGGGGTGATTGACACGGCGTCGTGACCGGCCTGCTGACCATCGATCACGTCGTCGCAATGGCGACACCAGGCGTATAGCATCACCGCGCTGCGCCGGGTGCGTTCGTCGAACAGCTTGGCGGCTGCGGCGAAGCTTTTCGAGCCCACCGCGATGCTCTGTTCGGCATGCTCGCGCAGCGCCGGATCCGGCGCCGAGGTGCTCATGGATGCAGGTCCGCGATCATCAGCCCGGCGGTCGCCTTGGCCGAACCGATCACCCCCGGTACGCCGGCGCCGGGGTGGGTGCCGGCGCCGACTAGGTAGACGTTGTTCAACTGCGCGTCGCGGTTGTGCGGGCGGAACCAGGCGCTCTGCTGCAGCACCGGCTCCAGGGAGAACGCCGAGCCCAGGTGCGCATTGAGTTCGGTCTGGAAATCATCCGGGGTGAAGATACGGCAGGTCACCAGGTCTTCGCGCAGGCCAGGAATGTAGTGCTTTTCCAGGTATTCGAAAATGCGGTCGCGATACAGCGGCCCCTGCACCGACCAGTCGATGGCGGCGTTGCCCAGGTGCGGTACCGGCGACAACACGTAGTGGCTGGAACAGCCCGGCGGCGCCAGGCTGGGATCCGTCACACAGGGCGCGTGCAGGTACAGCGAGAAGTCCGAGGCCAGTTCGGCGCCGTTGAAGATTTCGTGGATCAGCGCCTGATAGCGCGCACCGAAGCACACCGTGTGGTGCTGCAACTGCGGCTGCGGGCGTTTCAGGCCGAAATGGATGACGAACAGCGAGTTGCTGAAACGCTTGCCCTTGAGGCGCTTGCCCTCGCGTCGACCACGCGGGTGTTTGCCCAGCAGGTCGGCGTAGGTGTGCACCACGTCGGCGTTGGAGGCCAGGCAATCGGCGCGCCAGCTGCGACCGTCACGGGCATGCACGGCCGTGGCCCGATTGTTCTCGACGTCGATGCCGGCCACTTCCGCATTCAACTCCAGGGTGCCGCCCAGGTCCTGGAACAGCTTGACCATGCCTTGCACCAGCGCCCCCGTCCCGCCCTTGGGAAACCACACACCCCATTCGCGCTCCAGCGCATGGATCAAGGTGTAGATCGAAGAGGTGGCAAACGGGTTGCCGCCCACCAGCAAGGAGTGAAACGAGAACGCCTGGCGCAACTGATCGTGTTCGATGAAGCTCGACACCATCGAATACACGCTGCGCCAGGCCTGCAGGCGTGCCAGTTGCGGTCCGGCCTGCAGCATGTCGCGAAACGACAGGAACGGTACCGCACCCAGCTTGAGGTAGCCTTCCTTGAACACCGCCTGGGAGTAGGCCAGGAAGCGCTGGTAGCCGGCCACGTCCGGTGGGTTCAGGGCATGGATCTGGCGGTCCAGTTCGGCCTGGTCGTTGGCATAGTCGAACTTCGTGCCGTCTTCCCAGCACAGGCGGTAGAACGGCTTGACCGGGAGCAGGTCGACGTAGTCGGCCATGCGCTTGCCACTGAGGGTGAACAGCTCTTCGATGGCCGTGGGGTCGGTGATCACCGTCGGGCCGGCATCGAAGGTGAAGCCCTGGTCGCGATACACATAGGCTCGTCCCCCGGGCTGGTCGCGCTTCTCCAGCAGGGTGGTGTGGATGCCTGCGGCCTGCAGGCGGATCGCCAGGGCCAGGCCGCCGAAGCCTGCGCCGATGACGATGGCGGTTTTAGCTGGATTCATGTGGGTTCTCGAACTGCCGGGGAGAAGATCTGAGGGCGGCGCGCACGGCCTCGTCGACGGGCACGGGCGGCTTGCCGACGAGAATGCGGGCGCGGTCACGCCAGTGGTTTTGGCCTGCGTAGAAACGGCTGATCAACGCGGGCGACAAACGATAGAAACGCTGCATGACCCGCCAGCGGTCCTGGGGCCTTCCCGCGAGGAACAACATGCGGTTGAGCAGACGGTAGAAACCTTGGTCGTTCCACTGCTGGCGGGCGTGGTCGCGGATGCCGGTGAACAGGCGATCGGCGTCCATGACTGGCTGTTGCGCCAGCCACTGGGCCAGGCGCACCGCGTGGGGCAGCGAATAGCCGGTGGTGCAGTGAAACAGGCCGGCGCGCAGGCCGGACAGCGGCTGGCCAGACGCTTGCTGCCAGAACGCCTCGAAGTCGCCGGCCAGGGTAATCGGCAGCACGCCCTGTTCTTCGCGCAGGCACTCGGCGACCGTCCAGCCTTGCCAGCGCACGTACTCGCCGATGTGCTCGCGCAGCTGCTCGGTGCTCAGGGTATGGCGATCTACATAGTGAGTGTCTTCCACCAGCACGGTATCGGCCGAAAAGGGCAGTACATAGACGAAGCGGTAGCCATCACCCTGATCCACCCGGGCGTCCATGATGATCGGCCCGAGCAACCCGTGCGGCTGCTCCAGTCGCAGCAATTGGCCGACGAACGCCTGCTGGCCGAGCACGAGGTGTGGGCTGGGCCTAACCCCGCGACCGTCGATGACCGCACCGGCCTCCAGCATCTCGCCACTGGCCAGGCGCACGTGGCGCGGGCCCAGTTCGGTGATGGTTTCACCCAGGCGCAGTCGGTCGCCCAACGCCTGGGTGATGATCTCGGCGAAGCGCTCGCTGGTGATGCTGGCGTAGCCACTGTCGAGCACCCGAGAAACCTGGGGGAAATGCACCTGGTAGCTGGACCAGCGCTTGACCACCAGCGGCTCGATCCAGTGATGCTGCTCGGCGGTGAGGTCGCCATCGTGAAAGGACCAGGTATGGTTGCCCCCCAGACTCTGCTGCGCATCGATGCACAGGATGTTCAGCTCCGGACGCGCCTGGCGCAGGCGCCAGGCGATCAGGCCATTGGCCAGGCCGGCGCCGGCCAGGATCAGGTCGTACGTCATGCCAAGGCTCCGGCCAATACGGGCTGTCGTGTGTTTATTGCGGTTTCGATGATGTCGGCTGCGTTCAGCGTGCCGCCTGCGCTGGCCAGTTCCGCGCTCAAGCGAGCAAAGGGCTGGGTTGACAGGGCCAGGACATCACCCAGCGCCTGGGCGATGCGCGGCGAGCGGGCGCGGCGATGCAACTGCAGGCCCAGGCCATGATGGCGGACTCGCGCGGCCACGCCGGGCTGGTCGAAAGCGATGGGCATCACCAGCATTGGGGTGGCACTGGCGATGGCATCCATCACGGTGTTCAGTCCGCCGTGGGTGACCACTGCATCGGCCTGTTCCAGCGCCCACTGTTGCGGGGCGAAATCAGTGACCCAGGTGGCGCCGAGCGCAGCCAGGCGTGTTTCGGCCGCTGCATCGAGCAAACCGCAGTGGGCGACCAGCAGTTGGGCGTCGAGTTGTCGGCAAGCCTTGGCGATCTGCTCGAACATGCCCAGACGCTGGCCCTGCAGGGTGCCCAGGCTGGCGAAGACGAACGGGCGCCCTGGGTTGATCGACCAACTGCCTATGGTTGCCGCGGTGGCGGTGCGCAGCGGACCGACCGCGTGCAGATGTGGCGGCGCAGCCTGACGAGGGAAGTCGAAGCCCGCCAGCGTCTGGCTGATCTGCGCCAACGGCGAAAGGCACTCGTGCAGAGCGCTGCGCGGCGCCAGTCCGAGGGCTTTCGAGGCGTCCTGGATGGCGCGGGCATGGGGCTTCATCAGCCAGTCGTAGACCTGCGTACTGCCGCGGTACATGTGCAGGCTGCGCTCGTCGGTGCCGTAGGCGAACGGCATCACTGGCAGCGGCAGGCCCGGCTCGCGGTTGACCGGCAGGGCGCAGGCGATCGAGACGAAGGGCAGCCCCAGGCTTTCTGCGACCAGGCCACCGCCCGCTTCCATTTGATCGCACAGCAGCGCGTCGACACCGTGTTGCGCCAGGGCGGCCGGCAGCTCGTCGCAGAACATGCGTGTAGTGGCAGCCAACTGCTCGATGATCTGCCGCAGGCCCCAGGGTGTGCCAGGGCTGGCCGCCAGGCGCAGACTGCGTTGCAGGCTGCCGGGCGGGTGGCTGGCGGCGCCCAGCACGCAATAGCCGATGCCGGGGGCCGTGACCCAACGCGCCGCGTCGGCCTGGTGAAAGAAGGTGACTCGATGACCGCGCTGCATCAGCTCCTGGGCCAGCGCCTGCAACGCGTGGAAATGACTGTAATAGGCGGGTGCGACAACGCCGAAATGACTCATCGAGGCAGAGCCTGCGGATCGAGCAGACGGGCATGGCGCAGCCCCGCCAGATTGGCCGAACCGGTGCAGAAACAGGCCACGCGAAGCTGGCGAATGACCACTTCGAAGTGTTCGATCACAGCTTCCGTAGACAGCGTAGCGCCCGGCAACACACTGGCGGCCTGACCGACGAGGTCGGCACCGAGGCGGATGGCCTTGGCCGCATCGACGCCATCGCGCACGCCGCCCGAAGCGATCAAGCGTACGTCGGGCAGCGCCTGACGGACCGTCTGCACGCAGGTGGCGGTGGGAATGCCCCAGCCGGCGAAGGCCATGGCCACCGCGCGGTCCGCTGCCCGGGTTGCGCGTTCGCCTTCGACCGCAGCCCAACTGGTCCCGCCCGCACCGGCCACATCGATGACCTGCACACCGGCCTCGACCAGGGTTTGCGCCACGCTGGCGGAGAGCCCGGCACCGACTTCCTTGATTACCACTGGCACCTTGAGCACCGTCACCGCCCGGGCGATCTGCGCGAGCACGCCGCGCCAGTGACGGTCACCTTCGGGCTGAACGGCCTCCTGCAGCGGGTTGAGATGGATGATCAAACCGCTGGCTTCCAAGGTGTCGACCGCGCGCTGGGCCAGGTCCATGCCACCGTTTTCGAGCAACTGCGCTGCACCGATGTTGGCCAGCAGCGGGATGTCCGGGGCGATGCGCCGCAGCTCGCGGGTGAGCCCCTGGTCGTTGCCGGTCTGCAAACTTACACGTTGCGAACCCACTCCCATGGCAATGCCCAGGGCCTGCGCCGCTTCGGCCAGATGCCGGTTGATCGCGACGGCACGAAAGGCGCCGCCGGTCATGGAGCTGATCAGCATCGGCGCCTGCAGGTCGATGCCGAGCAGGGAACTGCGCAGGTCAATGTCTGCAAGGTCCAGCTCAGGCAAGGCACAATGCTCGAACTGAATAGTGTCCCAGCCCGCGCCCATGCGCGTGATCGCCCTGAGCGGATCCAGGACGATGTCCAGATGGTCATCCTTGCGTCGACTCAACTCGTCGGGCTTCATGTCAGCTCCATTGCTCAGGATCATTTACGGCTGCCTGCGGTCTGTCCATGGTAGAGAGTTGTACGGCGCGCTCATATTCGCATAACGTATGTCCATCTTCACAGGCTCAGGCACCGGCGGTGAGCAGTCGTTCCTTGTTTGCGAACGTTTGCCCCCGGACCGAACCCTGCCGAAATCTCGTCCCCGGCTGCCCCGCAGGACTCGAAACAAGAATAGAGGGAACGATGACAGCTGATACGCCCGCGACCAGCGATACTGGTTTTACCGAGCACATGGCCTTGCTGCGCTGCACCATCGAAGCGCGGCTGGACGCCTTGCTGCCCGTGGCGAGCAACGAGCGCGATCTGGTGGCCACGGCGATGCGCGACGGTGCCCTGGCGCCGGGCAAGCGGATGCGTCCGATCCTGTTGATCCTGGCTTCGAACGGGCTGGGCGCCAGCGACCAGGCGGCGCTGGACCTGGGCTGCGCCGTGGAGATGGTGCACGCCGCGTCCCTGGTGCTCGACGACATGCCTTGCATGGATGACGCGAAGCTGCGACGCGGTCGCGTCACCACGCACCTGGCCTTTGGTGAAGACGTTGCCATTCTGGCCGCCGTGGCCCTGTTGTCACGGGCCTTTGCGGTGGTAGCGGGGATCGAAGGGCTGAAGCCGTTGATTCGCACGCAACTGGTGGAGATCCTGGCCAACGCCATCGGTGCTCATGGCCTGGCACGTGGTCAGTTGCAGGATCTGCGTGACGGGCTGCATCCGCGAACCGCCGAAGAGATCGCCGCCACCAACAATCTGAAAACGGGCGTGCTGTTCAGCGCGATCATGGACATGGCCTATCTGATCAGCGATGCGCCACCGCCCACGCGCGCCGTGCTGCAGTGTTTCGCCCTGGAGCTGGGGCAGGCGTTCCAGCTCTACGACGACCTGCATGATCGCAGCCCGGACATGGCGAAAGACCTGGGCAAGGACGACGGCAAGTCGACCTTCATGGCCCTGTGCGGGGAAGATGAAGTGAAGCGGCGTCTGCAGGATCATCTGGACAAGGCCCGCGCCTGCCTGGCCGATGCCTATACCCAGGATCATCACATCAGCCGTTTTCTGCAGCTGATTTTCGTCAAGGCCGCGACCTGCGCCTGAGCGTTCGCCTTTGGGCAGCGTCGCTTTTCCACATGACAAATGAAAAGGGCATCAAGCTGACTTGATGCCCTTCGCAACGACGCGTTCTTACGAGGCGGCGTGCGGATTGCTGCCTTTCTCGACATCATGTTTCTTCGCGGCTTCAACGCCCGAGCTGCTGAGCTTGATCGGGTATTCCAGCGCCGGTTCATGGTCCTCGACCGTTACCGGCTTGCCCTGGATCAGACCTCTTTCCTGCAGCGTCTTGATCATCCCCGCGACGGCCTTTTCACCGCGATAGTTGTCGAGGATTTCCTTGCCCAGGCCATGGGGATGCGCGTGCAGCAAACGGGTGAGTACTTCGTGCTCGAGTTCGACGTTGCTCATGAATGCCTCTCTGGCTGCTGAATGAAAATGCATCGCTTACAGGGTTGTGACTCGACCTGGCGCGAGAGATTCCCTGCGTCTGCACGGGGCACGGTGAATCGGTTGGGCGAAAAATCAAACTTTTGCGCCGGTAGGGAAGTCGACTTTGCACACTGTGTCGTTTCGGCAACGAGGTACAGCCTCTGTCGAATCGGCCAAGGCTTCCCGTCAACTTTCGAGGTACACATGGCCAACTATCCAACTCCGCCGTTCGAGCCGCAGCAGCAATCGGTGCCGGGCACGCAGTCGAAGATGAATCCGCTGCCCGATTGTGGCGAAACCAGTTACAAGGGTTCGGGCCGCATGGCCAACAAGGTCGCTCTGATCACCGGCGGTGACAGCGGTATCGGTCGCGCCGTGGCCATTGCCTACGCCCGTGAAGGCGCCGACGTGGTGATCTCCTACCTCGACGAGCACGAGGACGCCAAGGACACGGCGCGCTACGTCGAGGAAGCCGGACGCCAGTGCCTGCTGTTGCCGGGCGACCTGGCCGAGCGGGAACAGTGTCTGGCGATCGTCGAGAAGACAGTCGAGCGTTTCGGTCGCATCGACGTGCTGGTCAACAATGCCG
>NZ_DJUS01000077.1:0-26657 GCF_002438365.1 Pseudomonas sp. UBA6276 | reverse complement strand
CCGCTGGACACCGACACCATGGTCGGCGCCCAGGCGTCGGAGCAGCAATTCGACAAGATTCTCTCCTACCTGGAAATCGCCAAGGGTGAAGGCGCCGAACTGCTCACCGGCGGTCAGGTGCAGAAACTCGAAGGTGACCTGTCGACCGGCTACTACATCCAGCCAACTCTGCTCAAAGGCACGAACAAGATGCGCGTGTTCCAGGAGGAAATCTTCGGCCCGGTGGTCAGCATCACCACCTTCAAGGACGAAGCCGAAGCCCTGGCCATCGCCAACGACACCGAGTTCGGCCTGGGTGCCGGGGTCTGGACCCGCGACATCAACCGTGCCTGGCGCATGGGCCGCGGGATCAAGGCCGGACGGGTCTGGACCAACTGCTACCACCTGTACCCGGCGCATGCCGCGTTCGGTGGCTACAAGAAATCCGGCGTGGGCCGCGAGACCCACAAGATGATGCTCGACCACTACCAGCAGACCAAGAACCTGCTGGTCAGCTACGACATCAATCCACTGGGCTTCTTCTGACCCAACGACAGCGAGGGATGCCTTGGCGTCCCTTGCCTGCTCTGCCGACCTTGTCAGTTTCGCTGGACCGACACGCGACCGTCGGTCGTTTGTGCGGACCTGGCGAACCGACCAACAAACCTGCTTCACCCATCGGTATACTGCGCGGATTCTCAAAGATCGAATCAGCACAGGTACCCGCCATGGAATTCAGCTTCATCGACCTCATCCTGCACCTGGATGTGTACCTCAACATGCTGGTGACCCAGTACGGCACCTGGGTCTACGCGATCCTGTTCCTGGTGATCTTCTGCGAAACCGGCCTGGTGGTGATGCCTTTCCTGCCCGGTGACTCGCTGTTGTTCATCGCCGGTGCCGTGGCGGCCGGCGGCGGCATGGACCCGTTCCTGCTCGCGGCCCTGCTGATGAGCGCCGCCATCCTGGGCGACAGCACCAACTACATCGTCGGGCGTACCGTAGGCGACAAGCTGTTCAGCAACCCGGATTCCAAGATCTTCCGTCGCGACTATCTGGATCAGACCCACGCCTTCTATGCCCGCCACGGTGGCAAGACCGTTACCCTGGCGCGGTTCCTGCCGATCTTGCGCACCTTCGCCCCGTTCGTGGCTGGTGTCGGCAAGATGCACTACCCGCGCTTCCTGGGCTTCAGCGTGCTGGGCACGGTGTTGTGGGTCTGCGGCCTGGTGACCCTGGGCTACTTCTTCGGCAACATGCCGTTCATCAAACAGAACCTGACCCTGCTGATCGTCGCGATCATCCTGATTTCGCTGCTGCCGATGATCATCGGCCTGGTGCGCAGCCGTATGGGCGGCCCTGCCCCGTCGCGCTGAAATCATGTGGTCGTACAAGGCCTGGCGGCGCCAGCGGGTTCTGGACCGCCACCGTATCGATGACGCGCTGTGGCAAACGGTGCGTGAAGACCTGCCGATTCTCGATGGCCTCGATGCACGGCAGGACCAGCACCTGCGCGAGGCCTGCGTGCTGTTCCTGCAGGCCAAGGCCCTGACCTGCCTGCCCGGTGTCGAACTCGACGATCGCGCTCGCCTTCATCTTGCGGCGCAGGCGCAGTTGCCGTTGCTGCAACTGGGTGATCTGGACTGGTATCAGGGCTTCCACGAAATCGTCCTGTATGCCGACGATTTCGTCAGCCCGCAGCGTTATCGCGATCCCAGCGGCGTGGAGCACCAATGGGACGGCGAGCACAGTGGCGAGGCCTGGCAACAGGGGCCGGTCATCCTGGCCTGGTCGGGGGTGATGACCAGCGGTGGCTGGGACGGCTACAACCTGGTCATCCATGAACTGGCGCACAAGCTCGACATGCTCAACGGCGACGCCAACGGCCTGCCGCCGCTGCACGGCGACATGCGTGTGAGCGACTGGGCCAGCGCCATGCAGCACGCCTACGACGACCTCAATCGTCAGCTCGATGCCGATCCGGAGGTGGAAACAGCCATCGACGCCTATGCGGCGGAAAACCCGGCGGAGTTCTTCGCCGTCACCAGCGAGTATTTCTTCGCCGCGCCGGATTTGCTGCACGAGGCCTATCCGCAGGTCTACGAGCAGTTGCGCCTGTTCTATCGCCAGGATCCGCTCGAACGGCTCGCGGCCCTCCCCCGACCTGCATAACGCCCGGACGCGGCTTGCGCCGCTGCTGCAGGGAATGTGATTGCCGGCAAACGCGGCGTTGGCACATGCGATGGGTTGCCGATGGCCTGCATCGCGCGGATGAACACGGTCCCCCGTAGCAGCGGCGCGAGCCGCGTCGGCAGGCGCTGCAGACGACCGGGGCAGGACCGCGGCGCGTGTGGCATGCGTTCCTACAATGTGCCTATAATCGCGCCCACATTTTCGGCCTGCACGGCCTTCAGACTGGCCCAAACCACGGGGGCAACGCCCAATGAGCTACAGCAAGATTCCGGCTGGCAAAGACCTGCCGAACGACATCTACGTCGCCATCGAGATTCCGGCCAACCACGCGCCGATCAAATACGAAATCGACAAGGACAGCGACACCCTGTTCGTCGATCGTTTCATGGCCACGCCGATGTTCTACCCGGCCAACTACGGCTTCATCCCCAACACCCTGGCCGATGATGGCGACCCCCTCGACGTGCTGGTCGTCACCCCTTACCCGGTTGCACCAGGCTCGGTCATCCGCGCCCGTCCGGTCGGCATCCTGCACATGACCGACGACGGCGGCGGCGACGCCAAGGTCATCGCCGTACCGCACGACAAGCTGTCGCAGCTGTATGTGGACGTCAAGGAATACACTGATCTGCCGCCGCTGCTGCTGGAACAGATCAAGCACTTCTTCGAGAACTACAAGGATCTCGAAAAAGGCAAATGGGTGAAGATAGAAGGCTGGGGCGACGCAGACGCCGCCCGCGCCGAAATCACCAAGTCGGTCGCCGCGTACAAAGGCTGATCCGTCGCTGTACCGAAAACCCCGGCCCAGGCCGGGGTTTTTCATGGGCGCAGCAAAGGCATTTGGCCTTGAGGGGAAAAAGAGATTTGCACAGGCACCCGCCCGTGCGTATTCTTTGGCCCTCACCAGCTCAGGCTGGTCAACAGTTTGCAGGCGGTTGCGGCTTACCAAAAGTAAGGCAAGATCGTCGACGAGAAGCCGGCCATAAGCCGGCTTTTTAATGCCTGCAAGAAACTGCGCAGCGCCTGTTTCGCGGCCACAGACCGCTCCTACGAAACACTGTACACCCCTGTAGGAGCGGTCATCGGCCGCGAAAGCGTCTTTCGGGTCGCCATCGAATCCAGCCTCTTCACGGTAACTCGCAGCGCCTACAGGTCGTAGCCGGTGCCGGCCAGACCACGCTTGACACTCTCAAGATGCAGACGCGCGCTCTCGGCGTTGCCGACCAGCATCTGCCGGCACGCGGCGCTGGCGATGGCGTGGGGTACGGGCTTGAGCGGACGGCCGCTGGCCATGGCCTTGAGTTGCACTTCGGCGGCCCGTTCCAGGTAGTACAGGTCATCCCACGCTTCGGCGATGCTGGGGCCGAGCACCAGCGGGCCGTGATTCTTGAGCATGACGATATCCGCCTCACCGGCCGCGCGCGAAATACGCTCGCCCTCGGCATCGTCCAGGGCCAGGCCGTTGTAGTGCTCGTCCACCACCATCCGCTCATAGAACTTCAACGCTGTTTGCCCAGCCCACACGAAGGGGTCGCCTTCGAGCATGCACAGCGCCGTGGCGTTGGGCATATGGGTATGGAACGCGGCGGTGGCACGCGGGTTGAGGCGATGCAGTTGGGCGTGGATGTAAAACGCCGTCGCCTCCGGCTGGCCTTCACCGGCCAGTACCCGCCCCTGAAAATCGCAGATCAGCAACGAGGACGCGGTGACTTCGGCGAACGCCAGGCCGAACGGGTTCACCAGAAACAACTGCGGATGGCCGGGCAGCACAAAGGAAAAGTGGTTGCAGATCCCCTCGGCCATACCCAGTTTCGCCGCCATGCGAAAACAGGCCGCCAAGTCGATGCGCGCCTGACGGATCTCGGGGCTGTCGAGACTGGCTGTACGCGTCACAGGGCTGACAGCAGGGTGGATATCGAAACTGTGAGCCATGGTCACGGATCCTGAAAATGCTGGAGAGAGACTGCCAAGCGTAGCCAAAACCAGCCGCGGGCCAAGGGACAGTTACGCGGTTTGCCTGGGCCAGTCGAACTGCCTGACCCACTGTTTCAGCCCATCTGGCCCTACGAGCGCGGCAGCGTTTGTTCCTATCGTGAGCCACCGCCGTGCGCTCACGGCCCCGCCACCAGCCCTGGCTGACTACGATCCTGCAGAGGTAGCCCATGAGCACGCCCGTTTCCAACGACTACGTGTACGCCCTGGACCGCGAATTCGTGTTCCATTCCTGGTCGACCCAGGGCGCGCTGAACCCGCTGGTGATCGCCGGCGGCCAGGGCTGCACGATGTGGGACTACGAGGGGCGCGAGTATCTGGACTTCAGCAGCCAGTTGGTCAACACCAACATTGGCCATCAGCATCCGAAAGTGATCGCGGCCATCGTCGAGCAGGCCAGCAGCCTGGTCACGGTGGCTCCAGCCACGGCCAACCTGATGCGCGGCGAGGCGGCCAAGCGCATCCTGGCGCGGGCGCCGAGCCACTTCAGCAAAGTGTTCTTCACCAATGCCGGCGCGGACGCCAACGAGAACGCCATGCGCATGGCGCGGCTGTTCACCGGGCGCGACAAGATTCTTTCCGCCTACCGCTCCTACCATGGCAGCACCGGCGCGGCCATCGTCGCCACGGGCGATCCACGGCGAGTGCCCAATGAATTCGCCCGCGGCCATGTGCATTTCTTCAATCCGTACCTGTTTCGCACCGAGTTTCATGCCACCAACGAGCAGGAAGAATGTGAACGCGCGCTGCAGCACCTGCGCCGGGTCATCGAATGCGAAGGCCCGGCTGCCATTGCGGCCATCCTGCTGGAAAGCATACCCGGTACGGCCGGCATCCTGGTGCCGCCCAAGGGCTACCTGGCTGGCGTGCGCGCGTTGGCCGACGAGTACGGCATCCTGGTGATTCTCGATGAAGTGATGGCCGGTTTCGGGCGCACCGGCAGCTGGCTGGCACTGGACCATTTCGACATCGTCCCGGACCTGATCTGCTTCGCCAAGGGGGTCAACTCCGGCTACGTGCCCGCCGGTGGGGTGATGATTTCCAAACCCATTGCCGAGTATTTCGATGACCATTTCTTCCCCGGCGGCCTGACCTATTCCGGGCATCCGTTGGCCATGGCGGCCATCGTGGCGACGCTGGATGTGATGGCCGAGGAAGGCATCGTCGACAACGCCCGGCACATCGGCCTTGAAGTGCTGGGGCCCGGCTTGCAGGCGCTGGCAGCGAAGTACCCGTTGATCGGCGAGGCCCGCGGGATCGGCCTGTTCTGGGCGCTGGAGTTCATTAGCGACAGAAAACTCAAGACGCCGCTGGCCGCTCCGGTAATGGGCCAGATGAAAGCGGCATTTCAGGCGCGCGGATTGCTGACCTTCATCGTCGAGAACCGCTTGCACGTGGTGCCGCCATGCATCGTCAATGCCGCCCAGGTGGAGGAAGCGCTGGGGGTTTTCGATGAGGTGATCGGTGAGTTTTCAGGCAGGTATTCGCGGTGAATGGGCTGGCCTCTTCGCGGGCAGAGAGCTCGCCGCCCGCCCCGCTCCCACAGAAGATCTTATTTACCTGTGGGAGCGGGCTCTGCCCGCGAAGAGGCCAGCACAAGCACCACAAGACTCAATCCCTCACACCCCCTCCAGCACCCCAGCCAACTGCTCTATCCCTGGCCGGATCTTGTCGGCGTCGATGGCATGAAACCCCAGCCGCATGAAATTCCCGGGCGGTGCGGGGTTGAAGAAGAACTGCGCTCCGGATTCGATCAGAATACTCTTCTGCGCCGCCGCCCACGCCAGTTTCTGAGTATCCACGCCGGCCGGTGCCTTGAGCCAGAATGCGCTGGAACTGTCGCTGCCCAGATGCTGGCAACTGCTCAGACATCGACTGACAGCGTCCTGCATCGAGGCCCGTCGCCGCCCATGTTCCTCGCGAAAGCGGCGCAGGTGCGCATCGTAGTGACCTTGAGCGAGAAACTCGGCCAGCATGCGCTGGTTGTTCAACGGCGGGTGCCGGTACATCAAGCGGCGCAGGGCCCGCAGCTCGCTGATCAGTTCGGCATCGGCCACCATGTAACCCAGGCGCAGCCCCGGTGAAAAGGCTTTCGACAAGCTGCTCAGGTAGATCACCCGCCCACTGCTGTCGCTGGCCTTGAGCGCGGGCTGCGGATGATGGTCCAGGTTGAGCTCGGCGTCGTAGTCGTCCTCAATGAGGATCTGGTCGTGCTGGCGAATATGCTGCAGTAGGCGGGTCCGTCGTGCGGCACTCATGGCGATGCCGGTGGGCACCTGATGGCCCGGCGTCACATAGAGGTAGTCACAGTCGTCCAGGCGAGCATCCACCACCAGCCCTTCAGCGTCGATGTCCTGCTTGTGCACGTGAGCGCCTTGCAATTCGAAGATGCTCAGGGCATCGCGAAAACCGGGGTTCTCGATGGCCACCTTGACGCCATGCGTCATCAGCAGTGTGGCCAGCAGGTACAGCGCGTTCTGCGAGCCCAGGGTCAGCAGGATTTCGTCGGAGCTGGCCCAGATGCCCCGCTTGGGCAGCACGCGGGTGCGAAGCTGTTCGATGAGCATCTGATCGTCGCGGTCGAAACGATCGCACAACCAGCCTTGATCGCGTTCGCTGCGCAGGGTATTGCGCGACACTTCACGCCAGCGTTCCAACGGGAACAAGTCCCGTATGGGCTGCCCGTAGATGAACGGGTAGCTGAAGCCACTCCAGTCACCGGGCCGCAGGACGCCGTGCTTCAAACTGGGGAGCATCTTCAGGCGCCCGGCCCAATCCGGAGCGCGCTCCGCATCGCAGGTATCGCTGTAGCCGACCGGACGGTGACGGCTGAACGATGGCCAGGCGTTGCGCGCATCGCCGCCGCAGTAGTCGGCATGCAGGTAGTAACCACTGCGAGGGCGGCTCACCAGATAGCCGTTGTCCAGCAGGCTCTCGTACACCAGTGCCACGGTATTGCGCGAGATGCTCAATTGCTGGGACAGCTTGCGGCACGACGGCAAGGGCTCATCGGGTGGAAACCCTCCGCCCAGAATCGCCGACACCAGAGACTCGCGCAGTTGCTCCTGCAAGCCGCGCTGCTGGTCGAAATCCAGGTAAAACACGTGATCGATCATGCTCTCGCTCCGCGATGGCCCGCCGCGGATTGATCCGCGTCGAAGCGCTTTCACCTGTCCTGGACCCGCCCGGTTTCCAGGGCGAGCCAACCTGTTGGCACCCATGCCGATCGATGGACTTTGCAAATAGCGCGCCATGCTTTTTTGCGCACGCAACTGGCCAGTCGAATGTGCCCAACTGCCCCTATCGCTGTGCGCAGACGCCTCACTAAGGTTGAGGCCATGCCACTGAACGCCTTCGTTCAGCGAAACGATCAGGCCTATTTCAACCCTCGGGAGCAGCATCCATGAAGCAACCCCGCAAGCGTTCGATGACCGGCACATCCCTGGGCCTGCTGCGCACGTTGAGCCTGGCCACGCTGGTACTCTCGGCCTCGTTCGGCGCCCAAGCCGACCTCGCCGAGGTGAAGAGCAAAGGTTTCCTGAGTGTCGCCACCGAGGATGACTACGCACCGTTCAACTACATCGTCGATGGCAAACCCGAAGGCTTTCACAAGGAGCTGCTGGAGGACCTCAAGGCCTACGCCAAAACCCAGAACATCGACGTCAAGCAGGACATCCTGCCCTGGACCGGGCTGCTGGCGTCAGTTTCTTCCGGCCAGTACGACGTGGCCTTCACCGGCGCCCTGGTCACCGATGAGCGTCTGCGCGTGTTCAACTTCGCCCCGCCTTTCGCGTCCGCCCAACACTTCTACGTCAAGCGTGCCGATGACAAGCGCCTCAGCGATATCGCCAGCCTGTGCGGCAAGACCGTCGGCGTGCAGGCCGGCAGCGCACTGCTGGCACGCCTGCCCGAACTCAAGAAAATGATGAAGGACAAGGGTTGCGAGATGGGCAAGGTGGTGGAGTATCCGTCGTACCCGGAAATCTACGCCGATTTGGCCAACGGTCGCTTGGACTACGCCGTGAACGCGCTGATCTCGGTGAACGACCTGGTCAAGACCCGCGGCGACACCTTCGCCAAGGGCATTGCCGTGTCGGGCGCCGGCTTCGCCGCCTGGCCCGTGCCGAAGAACAGCCCGGAGCTGCTCACGTTCCTCAGCGGCTTCATGGACCAGATCCGCGCCAACGGGCGTCTGGCCGCGTTGCAGACCAAGTGGTTCGGCGAAGCCTTCCCGGACATGCCCAAGGAGCCGATCACCAACGTCGAGCAGTTCCACACGTTGGCGGGGATGAAGTGATCGCCTGAATGATCGGGTTGTGTCAGTGCGGGCCTCTTCGCGGGTAGAACCCGCTCCCACACGGATGGGTGATGAGCGGTGTAGCCCTGTGGGAGCGGGCTCTGCCCGCGAAGAGGCCGGAACATACAACGCAAAACCCCCAGCCAAGGATGCCTGCCATGAACACACACGCCTGGCTACTCTTGCTCGAAGGCGCCTGGACCACCCTGTGGCTATGCGGCATCGCCATCGGCATCGGTGTCGTCCTGGGTCTGGTCATCGCCCTGATCCGCCTGGCCAAGGTCCCGTTCGTCGAGCAATTGCTGGTGCTCTATATCAGCCTGGCCAGGGCCACACCGCTGGTGACCCTGGTGCTGTTCCTGTTCCTCTCGGCGCCGGTGTTCGGCATCAACATGAACCGCAACACGGCCGCCATCGTCGCCATGACCCTGAACACCGCCGCATTCAACGCGGAAATCTGGCGCGCCGCCTTCCTCAGTTTCTCCCGCGACCAGCGCGAGGCCGCGCTGGCCTGCGGCATGACCGGTGGGGTGTTCTTTCGCCGCATCATGTTGCCGCAAATGATCACCACCAGCCTGCCCGGCCTGGTCAACGAGATGTCGTTTCTGATCAAGGGCAGCCCGGCCGTGGCCGTGATCGGCATCGTCGACCTGACCCGCGTCACCAACCGCATCTCGGCGGTGACCTACGATCCGCTGCCGCCCATCCTCGCCGCCGCCGTGCTGTACATGCTGATCATCGGCGTACTGCTCAAGCTGCAAGGGCTGGCGGAACGAAAAGCCAATCGGCTGGCCATGTGAGGAATTATCGACATGACTGAATGGACCATTCTGTGGGAGGCACGGGCGCTGTTCCTCGATGGCCTGCTGGCCACTCTGGGACTGTTCGCGCTATCGATCATCTGCGCCTTCGTACTGGGCTGCGCCTGGGTGTTCCTGCTCGAGGAGCGCAACCGGCTGTCCATAGTCGTGCGCGGTTGGATCAACCTGATGCGCACCCTGCCGTTCCTGATTCTCGCCTACCTGCTGTACTACGGCCTGCCGGAACTGGGTCTGCGCATGAGCGCCTGGACCGCCGGCCTGCTGGCCCTGGTGGTCTACCATGCAGCGTATTTCGCCGAGATCCTGCGCGGCAGCCGTCTGGTATTGCCCGAAGGTTACATCGAGGCCGCCAAGGCGCACGGTTTCACCCCACTGCGTCTGTACCTGCGCATCACCTTGCCGCAACTGCTGATCAAGACCCGTCCCCTGCTGGGCAACCAGTTGATCATTGCACTGAAGGACACCGCCTTTCTGACCATCATCACCGTGCAGGAACTCACTGCCGCCGCCAACTCGGTGCAGTCCACCTATTTCATCCCGACCCAGGCGTTTGTGGTGGTGATCGTGATGTATTGGCTGATCAGCATCTGCCTGGAGCTGGCGCTCAAGCGCGCCGGCCGTTTCGGCGCCAGAAGAGGATTCGACCATGTCTGAACCCAGCATCGCCATCCCGGCGGTCAGTATCCGCAAGCTTTCCAAGAGTTTCGACGGCGTCGAGGTGTTGCGCGACATCGATCTGGTGGTGAACAAGGGCGAAGTGGTCAGCGTGCTGGGCTCCTCGGGCTCCGGCAAGTCGACCATGCTGCGCTGCATCAACTGGCTGGAGGAGCCGGATCGAGGCAGCATCCACATCGCTGGCCAGCGCATCGGCATCAATGAGCAGACCCGCCGCAAGATGACCAGCAAAGAGCTGGCCACGCTGCGCGCCCGCACCGGCATGGTGTTTCAGGGCTTCAACCTGTGGCCGCACCTGAGCGTGATCCAGAACGTCATGGAGTCACCGATCTACGTCAAGCGCATGCCCAAGGACCAAGCGCGTGCCATCGCCGTGGAACTGCTGGAAAAGGTCGGCCTGGCCGACAAGCACGAGGCCTACCCCTACACGCTGTCCGGTGGCCAGAAGCAACGGGTGGCCATTGCCCGAGCGCTGGCCATGAGCCCGGAGGTGATCCTGTTCGACGAGCCCACTTCGGCACTCGATCCCGAGCGGGTCGGCGAGGTGTTGCAGGTGATGAAGAACCTGTCCAGCGAGGGCTACACCATGATCGTGGTCACCCACGAAATGGAGTTCGCCCGCGCCGTGTCCGATCAAGTGGTGTTTCTGGACAAGGGCCGGATCATCGAAAAAGCCCCACCGTCGAAGTTCTTCAGCAACCCTGATACCGAACGGGTGCGCAAGTTTCTCGAAATCACGGCCTAGATCAGGCCGCTGTCACCCTTCGCAGAAGCGAATCCGGTTGCCGAATGGGTCATACACTTCCAATACCCTTCCCCACCCCTGATCGACGATCTGCGGGCGCCCATAGCCATAACGCTTGGCCAGCAGTTCGTCGCGCAACGCTTCCACACCCTGCATCGGCACGAACACGGTCGAGCCTGGCGAGCTATCGCCATGATGTTCGGATAGATGCAGGTGCAGACTCCCTCGTGCCACGCCCAGGTACAAAGGCAGATCAGCTTCGAAACGGTGCTCGAACTCGACTTCGAAGCCCAGAAAGTCCAGGTAGAACTCGCGGGCCTTGACTTCGTCGAAAATCCGCAGGATGGGGATGGCCCGGTCGAAACCGATGGTCGAAGAAGCGATCGGCGCCAGGCTGGCTGATGCGGTGTTCCAGTCCTTGTGCCCCAGTTGCCGGGCGACCATTTCCAAAGCGCTGGAATGGGACACTTCATGACCCTGCGCCTGCAGCCCGACGCGCAACGTCCTGGCCATCTGCTTGGCTTGCTCGATAGAAAACATGACAACTCCCGAGTCGATGCATGCTGGTGCTCGCGTTGCCAGACCTCGACGATCAAGAGAGGTATGAGGGCGTTGCTCGATGATGCTTTCACCTTTCCTTGCGGAGCGAGCGGCGGGCAGCATGGGCCGTCGCAGAGCCTAGCGCAAAACAGGACGATGGTCATCCCGAAAAGTGCCGTGAATCCTGCTCTGTGAGCCACGATTAAATTGACGGCGTGCCCGGCGAAAAAATCATGGATCGGGCCTTAGCGATTGCGCGTGATCGTGCGTCGTAAAGGATTTTACAGTCCCGACAAGGCGTGTTTCCGGGAGGCGGCGGTACGCTGCCTTGATCGACGCGCGTGCAACACCGTGCCAGCCCAGGAGCCCCGTCTGCGGCTGTAAATTTTCTTTCGAATCAAGGCCATTTCAGCTCGATTGACCCTGTCTGGCGGCGCTGCTAACTCTTACGACAGCCAACCCGCCCAACAGTTTTCCTTCGAGATTCGAATCATGGATGCAGCCACCACCGTCATACCTTCGGCTCTTGCGCCGCAGACTTCGAGCACCCGTTCGATTGCTGATGCGCTGTCGCACCACAGCACTCACCATCTGGAGCGTTACTACGATCACTGGGCTCGTCACTACGATGCCGATGTCGAAGCCGAAGCCTATTGCGGCCCAACCATGGTGGTCGATCTGCTCGACGCCGTGGCGCAGTGCCCCGCTGTCCGCCACGTCAGCAGTGTTCTCGATGCCTGCTGCGGTACCGGCTTGGTCGGGCGTACGCTGCATGAACGCGGCTATCGCCAGATCAGCGGGTGTGACCTGTCCAAACCCATGATCGACCAGGCCCAAGCTACCCAGGCCTATCAGCATCTGTACAGCCAGATAGATCTGACCCAGCCGCTGCCGCCCGATATGCTCCGCCGCTTCGATGCGGTTGTGTGCTGCGGTGCCTTTATTCCTGGGCATCTGCCGGCCTCCGCGCTGCGTGGCCTGATCGGCATGACGCAATCGGGTGGCGTGGTGGTGGTGAGCATTCGCGAGGCTTATTACGACACCGCCGGCTTCGAGCCACTGCTGCAGGCACTCGAGGATGAGCAGGGGGTGAGCGTACTGCAAGGGCAGATGTCGGCCCGCTACCTGCAGAACGCCAAAGCCCACTACCTGGCCTTGCACGTCGCATGAACGGCGCTCATGACACACCGGTACTGCCGGTCATTTCCCTTGCGCAACTGGCCGCATGCGAACCGCAGGCTCTTGCCCAGCTGCACGATGCATGCGTGCACGACGGCTTTTTCTATCTGGTCGAACATGGCCTCTCGGCCGTGCTGATCGAGCGATACCTGAACGCCGCCCAGGCCTTTTTCGCGCTACCCGAGTCGGTCAAGCAGCGTTTCGGTCATGATCGGCAGCCCGGCTACCCGCCCACTGCACGCGGCTACGTCGGTGCATACGGCGAAACCCTGCACCCGGATGCCGGCCCGGACAACAAGCAGCATCTGGACTGGGGCATCGACCGGCCCGGATGCGCGCCCTTCAGTGGCCCCAGCGTACTGCCCGACGAGCATGTGGCTCCTGGCCTCAACGCCAGCGCCTATGCCTTGCAGGGCGAGGTCATGGAACACCTGTTCCCGAACCTGCGCCGTGCGATCGCCACCGCGCTGACCCTGCCTGCGCACGCCTTCGATGCACATTTTCGCCGGCCAACCCTGATCCAGCGCGCCTCGTATTACCCGGCCAGGTCGGGAACGGCCGGAAAGCACACCGACAACGGCTTTCTTACCGTGCTGATCCAGCAACCCCTGCCGCAGCCGTCACTGCGCGTCCATACCCGCGGCCAGTGGCGCGACGTGCCGTGCCTGGAAGGCGCCGTGCTGGTCAATCTGGGTGATCTGCTGCAACGCTGGACCCATGGACGCCTGGTCAGTACCGCTCATCAAGTTCTGCATCGTCAGCCCAGCGCTCGGGTGTCTCTGGCTTTTTTCATCTACCCGGACATCGACGCGATCATCACGCCCATCGACGACGGGCCAAGCTTTTCCACGGCCGAAGTCATGCTGGACAACTTCGACTCGATCTGGGTACGCAAACAGGGCGCTGGAAGGGCCCGCCAACTGGTTTGAACATTCAAGGAATTGCTCGATGACCCTTTCCATTGGCTTTATCGGTGCCGGCAACATGGGGCGCCCGTTCGTGACTGCACTGCTGAAAAAAGGCTTCATCGTGACTGTCCACGATCATGATCCCAGCTGCGAACGCTGGGTTTGCGGTCAAGGCGCGCAGTGGGCATCGACCCCTGCGGCAGCGGCCGTGGGCAACGCCATCCTGATCACCTGCCTGCCACTGCCCAGCCATGTGCGCGAAACCATGATCGGCAACAATGGCGCACTCACCGCCCTGGCCAGCGGTGCGGTATGGATCGACACCTCGACCACCGATTACCACAACACCCTGGACATCGCCCGAATGGCCGTGCTGCGCGGCGTCATGAGCCTGGAGGCCCCCGTGAGCAACCTCTCGCACATGGGCGTGGACTTCAACAACGTCTGCTTCTATGTCGGCGGTGAGAAAAAGGCCTATGACATTGCCCGTCCGGCACTGGACGCGATGGGTCAACACCGCTTCCACGTGGGTGCCATCGGCCATGGTCAGTCGGTCAAGTTACTGACCAACCTGCTGTTCTACTGCGCGACCCTGGCGTGGGGCGAGTTGCTGCTGGTAGCGCAGAACCAGGGGCTGGACCTGCGTTGGTTATGGAATGTGGCGAAGCATTCGCAAGCCAACTGCTTCGTCGTCGACCAGGTCACGCCAATGCTCCTGGACGGCAGTTACGATCACTCCTGCACCTTGGAAATCACCGTCAAGGACATGGCCCTGACGGTGGCTCTGGCCGACGAGCTCGGCGTTGACCTGCCACTGGGTCGGCTGATCGAGGCGCGCTATCGCCAGGCCGGCGGTCGTTACCCGGCCCACGCCAACCACCTCAAGGTGGTGGCATTGATGGAAGCCGAAAACCAGCGTCGCCTGTCGATCGACGGTTTCACCGCACCCTCGCCTTATGGCGCCGACCGAACCTATCGCCATCCCGACACTTTCGTGATCGACGCACGCGGCCGACGCAAGCCCAGCCTGCCGGAGCACTTTGGCTATACGCTCACCCATCCCGCATGCGGCCACTACGCCCAGTGCGTACTGGAAGTCATGGCCTGGACCAACCACACCATCCGGCAGGAAGCATTGCAACTGGGGGACGCCATGGGCCTGGAGCCATCGCTGCTCGAGCAGGTGGTCAGCCACAGTTGTGGTGCCAGCTGGGTGGATGATCAACGTGACAGCTATGTACCTCATGTGGCACTGCTGCACGATTTCCCAAGGCTGATGGAATCGTTGCATCTGCCCATCCTGCAAGCCCTGGCGCTCGACACTGTGCTCGCCCCCCAGCCTGCGAGGCAGGCATCATGAAAATCAGTCGCCTGCGCATCTACCAAGTGGACCTGCCTCTGGACAAGCCCTACGCACTGTCCGGCGGACGTCTGCACTACAGCGCGCTGGACAGTACCATCGTGGTGATCGAGACGGACCAAGGCTTGTCCGGGATCGGCGAAAGCTGTCCGTGGGGCTCGTCCTACCTGCCGGCCTTCGCCCGCGGCGTGCGCGCCGGGCTGGCCGAACTGGCGCCTCATCTGCTGGGCTGCAACCCGCTGAACCTGAATGCGATCAATCAGGTCATGGACCTGGCATTGCCAGGCCACCCCTACGTCAAGACCGCCGTGGACATGGCTTGCTGGGACATTCTGGGGCGCTACTGCAACCTGCCAGTGCACACGCTCCTCGGCGGACGCCTGAACACCGAATTGACCCTGCAAAGCAGCATCCCCACCTCAACGCCCCGGCAGATGGTTGTCGACATGCACCAAGCGCATGCCGAAGGCTACCGGACCCATTCATGCAAGGTCGGATCGGGTGTGTCGGCCGACCTTTCACGGATCCAGAGCCTGCTGGCCGATCGCGTGCGCGGCGACCACCTGACCTTCGACGCCAATCGCGCTTGGCTGCCGGCCCAGGCAATCGCGGTGATGAACGCCGTCAAGGACCCCGAGGTTCATTTCGAGCAGCCTTGCCAGACACTGGAACAGTGCCAGCATGTGCGCAGGCTGACGCACCAGCCGCTGATTCTGGACGAATGCATTCACGACGCCGGCGATCTGTACCGCGCCTGTGCCCGCCATACCGCCCAGGTCATCGGTTTGAAGATCGCCCGGGTCGGCGGGCTGACCAAGGCCCGGCATCTACGCGACTACTGCATTGAGCGCGGCATCCAGATGAACATCGAAGACGTGGGCGGCAGCCAGATCGCCGACACTGCGGCCATGCACCTGGCCATGGCCACCCCCCATCAATACCTGCGCGCCAGCTGGAACGCCTGCCGCCATCACAGCATCGTCACCGCACATGGCGGCGTAAGCGTGAGCCGCGGCATTGCGCGACTGGATGACAGCCCCGGCTTGGGCCTGACTTTGTGCCCGCAAACCCTGGGCGATGCGGTGGCCGTCCATGAATGAATATGGTGCAGAACACCTCTGTACGAGCCTCGACGTCGGTGCTTTTCATCCCGATGCCGAGCACGCCTACAACCTCCCCGGCGCTTTCTATTTCGACGCCGCACATTACGATCAGGAACTGCAGGCCATTTTCCATCGCACCTGGCAGTACGCCTGCCATGTTTCCGCGCTGGCGGTCGAAGGCAGCTTTATCGTCTGCGACATCGGCCAGCAGAGCGTACTGGTGGTGCATGGCCAGGACGGCCAGCTCAGGGCGTTCCACAACGTCTGCCAGCACCGCGCCCATCGCCTGCTCGAAGGCTGCGGGCAACTGCGTGGCGCAATCACCTGCCCCTACCATGCCTGGCGCTACGACCACGCAGGCAGCTTGCTCAGCGCTCGGCACAGCTGCGACGTGGCAGGTTTCGAACCTGGGCGTGCCCGCCTGGCCAGCGTGCGCCTGGAGGTGATGTGCGGGCTGGTCTTCTTCAATCTGGACCCCGACGCCGCACCATTGGCCAGCCAGCTCGCCGGGCTGGAGGCGCAACTGCGCAGCTTCTCGCCTGCGCCAGAGTCGCTCTACCACAGCTACAGCCATACCTATGCACTGCAGGCAAACTGGAAGGTCTCGGTGGAAAACTATTCAGAGTGCTATCACTGCCCCGGCTGTCATCCCAGCCTGTCGCAGCAGACACTGGACCTGAGCAGCTACCGTATCGACCTGCATCCGGGTTTCCATGCCCATCTGAGCGCCGGCCAAGGTGAACGGCAAGGCTACGCGACCAACCCCGGCGCGCCGCGCACGGGCGAATTCGGTGCCTGGTACGTTTGGCCAAACCTGTGCATCGAGGTCTATCCGGGCGGGTACATGAACCTGTTGCATCACGTACCTACGGGACCGCAACGCTGTGAGCAGCGTGTGCAATGGTTCACCCAAGGCCCCCAGCCCGATCCCCAGGAGCAGGCCGTGATCGATTTCGTCGCGGTGGTCCGTGAAGAAGATCTGCCCCTGTGCGAGAGTGTCCAGAAAGGCCTGCCCAGCCTGGGCTACTCTGGGGGACGGTTGATGGTGGATGCGCTGCGCAGCGGTTTCAGCGAACATGCCGTACACGATATCCAGAAGAGGGTACTGGCAGCACTTGCCGACCCTGGAGCACGCGATGCTTAGATCCCCCCACGGCACCTTTCGACTGCCACACCGGCGGCTGGCCAGCACGCGCCCCACGGTGCTGTGGCTGACCGGCATCCCCGCCGCTGGCAAGACCACCATCGCCCGGGCCACGCAAGTGGAGCTCGAAGAGTTGGGCTATGCCTGTGTAGTGCTCGACGGTGACGAATTGCGGCGTGGGCTCTGCCAAGACCTCGGCTTCAGCGATAGCGACCGCCTGGAGCACGTACGTCGAACCGCTGAAGTCGCGCGCCTGTTCTGCCTCCAGGGCTGCATCGTCCTGGCCGCGTTGATCTCGCCGCGCTCTGCACACCGGGCGCTGGCGCAGCAAATCATCGGCAGCGATGCCTTCGTCGAAGTCTTCGTCGATACCCCCCTGGCGCTCGCCGAAGCGCGGGATCCCAAAGGCCTGTATCGCCAGGCACGCGGCGGTGCCCTGAGCCATTTCACCGGCGTGGGCGCCGCTTACGAAGTGCCGCTGGCTCCCCAGGTCAGGCTGACGACCGCCAACATGAGTGCCACGTGCTGCGTGCAGTCGTTGCTTGGCTGCCTGTCGCTGCGCAACGCGGTGATGTGACCCCTCAGGCCGAGACCGACTCCACGCTGGGCTTGAACTCGAGCAAAAGCTGTTGCAGCCACTGCACCAACAGGCCGGCCGCCGGCGAGAGCGGATTGGCATGCCACTTGTAGACGCCCAGTGCGTCGGTCATCGCCAAGCGCTTGTCGAACAGGCGCACCAACCTGCCATCTTCAAGCATCTGCCGTGTCGTCATCCCCCAGCCCAGTGCCACGCCATGGCCTTCCAGCGCCGCTTGCATCATGACCGGAAAACTGTTGAAGCCCATCCCCTTGCGACCCACCCGAAACGGCGCACCGACATATTCCAGCCACTGGTCCCAGCCCACGAAATCTTGCCTGCTCGGCTCGTAGTGCAGCAGGCGGCAGTTGGGCAACTCTTCAAGGGTCAACCGCCTGCAGATGCTATCGAAGTAGGCAGGGCTGCACACCGGGAAGACTTCATCAGGTGCGCTGAACAGCAGGACGTGATCGGCACTGGCCCGGCCCAGGGTCTGGACCGCCACATCGAAGCGTTCGCGCTCGTCACCGATAGCAGCCAATGTCGAATGCAGGCGTAATTCGATCTGCGGATGCTTCTGATGAAAGCCTGCCAGCGCCGGCATGAACAGGTAGAACGCTTCGACCAATTGCGACGACAGCACCACGACCCGTGCCGACGACTGATGCTGACGCAGCTCTTCGGTCCGCTGGGCAATATCCCGCAAGGCGGCGGCAACCGTCTGGCGATAGCTTTCACCGGCGTCGGTAAGAAAAACGCCACGGCTCTTGCGATCGAACAACTGCACACCCAGGTTCTCTTCGAGCGAACGAATCTGGCGGCTGATGGCGGTCTGGGTAAGGTGCAACTCGTCCGCCGCACGGGAGAAACTCTGTAGCCTGGCAGCCGCTTCAAAAGGAATCAAACTTGAAAGTGGCGGTAACTTGCGCCGGAGGTTTTCCATAACCTGAAGTTGCCTGGCCGAATAAATGGTCGTTACAAACCATGTCACCTTTTAGCACATCATGCAAAGACTCACCGCCTGGACTCACCACGGCATGGAAAAGCGACGCTTCCTTCACGACACACGCGCAGGCGCGCAGCTGATCACCGGTTCGGTATTCCTGGTCGCGACTTCCGATGCATTGATCAAGCTGGGCAGCGCCCAGTTCACGGTATGGCAGCTGTACGTCATTCGTTCCACGATCGCCATTGCCCTGCTCCTGCTGTGGCTGTGCCTGTCGCAGCGCAGCAGCACGTGGCTTCAACTGACATGGGATCGCTGGACACTGCTGCGCAGTGCGGCCCTCACGCTGATGTGGATCGCCTTCTACGCTGCACTGCCGCACGTGAGTCTGAGCCTGGCCGCGCTGGCGCTCTATACCGCGCCGCTGTTCATTGCCCTGCTGTCGGCAAAGGTGCTGCGCGAGCAGGTAAACCCACGTCGCTGGATGGCCATTGCTTTGGGTTTCCTTGGCGTACTGCTGATCCTGCGGCCAACGGCTGAACATTTTTCCGCCATGTCGCTGTTGCCGGTGCTGGCAGCCTTGCTTTACGCCGTGGCGGCTGTAGTGACGCGCACTCGATGCGCCAGCCACTGCGCGTTGTCGCTGGCGCTCAATCTCAACCTCTGCCTGTGCCTGGTCGGGGCACTGGTGTTGCTGGGCCATCGGTTGCAGAGCCCATCATCGGAGCCTGTGCACGAAGGTTTCCTGGCGCCGCATTGGGTATCGCTGGGGCCTGCGCAGTGGGGATTGCTGAGTGTACTTGCGGTACTGATGGTGCTGATGAGCGTGGGCGTTGCCAAGGCCTATCAGTTAGGCCCGAGCACGATCGTGGGCACGTTCGATTACAGCTACCTGCTGTTTGCGATGTTCTGGGGCTTTGCCCTGTTCAATGAAGTCCCCGACGCCATCATGATCGTGGGCATGGGCCTGATTGCCGCATCCGGGGTCTGGGTGCTGCGTGGTTGACCAAGGAGCTGGACATGTTGATGCGACCGCTGCGAGTGATCATCTGGGCCGTGTCCAGAAGTCGCTCTACTGCACTTGAACGCTGCGTGATGGAACACCCCGCCGTGCACGTACTTCACGAAAGACTGAGCGAGCCGTTCCTGATGCAGCACTGGCCTGAAAAATACCGCAACGTGCTCGACACCCACCGCAAGACCGGCAACCGGGACCTGGTGCCCACCTATGGCCAGGCTCTGGACGCGCTGGCCCTGGCGCCATTGCCCGAAGGGAAGTCGGTGTTGTTGAGCAAGGAAATCGCCTGGTTCTGCGACTTTGCCCAGATCAGCGACGATTGGCTGCAGCAGTTCAAGCATGTGTTTCTGGTCCGCGAGCCGGAGGCGGTCATGCGCTCACTGTATCGCGTCGGTACTCAGGGCGAGGACACGTGGTTCGATGCCGAGGAGTCGGGATTCGAGGAACTGCTGGCGCTGTACCGGCGCGTGCACCGAGTGTGCCCGGCCCAGAGTCTGCTGGCCCTGGAAAGCGATCAGGACTTGATGCACGACAGCGCCAGCGGCTTGAGCACGTTGTGCGACTTTCTGGGCGTACCGTTCAACCCGACCATGCTGCAATGGGAAGCACAAACGGTACCTGCCTGGCAGTTTTTCAAGGGCTGGCACGAAGAGGCGCAGCGCTCGACCGGTTTTGCACCCGTGCACCACCCTGAGCAAGCCTACCCCGCCGTGGTCGACGAAACCGCCGCCAACGCCCAGCCGACGTATCGATTCTTCGCCCTACTGGCCGGCCTGCAGCGACCTGCCAGTACCGCCGGGACGCTCAGCAACCTGCACCGCGCACCTTCGGCGAATCTGGATATCGTCCTGCTGCACAGCGGGCTGCACAGCGGCAGCGAGGACCTCGGTCACCTGCTCTGGGCCATGGCCCAGTTCCCCAGGGTGAACTGCCATGCCCTGGATACCTCGGCACTCACCTGGGCCAAGACCGAGGCGCCGGCCCCGCTGCATGAACTGCTCGGCCAGCCACTGTTGTTGGCCTGTCGGGAAGCGGACATCGCAGCGCAGCGGCCGTCCATCGACAAGCTGATGGCACAAGCCTGCGTGATCGGGCTGCTGACCGAAACCGGCTTTCATTTGCTGGATGCACAAGGCCGAACCGGCCCCTCGCCACTGACAGCGCCTCAGGCCTGCACCTTGCAACTGCAACGCTTGCGCGAACGCAGTCTCGATGACTGGGGCACCTTCAACCATCACAACCTGAGCCCGGTAGCCGTGCCTGACTGGCTGGATACGTTCAATGCCTGCGTGGCCGCCGACCCGGATCACGTCGCCGTCAGCGATGGGCGCGACAGCCTGACCCTGCAGCAACTGCACGATCAGGCGCAGCGGTTGGCGCAGGTGCTGCGAGCCCGCCTGGCGCCTGATGCCTGGGCGGTGTTGTTCAAGCGCAAGAACATCCACACGGCCGTGGCCATGACCGCCTGTGCCCTGGCCGGCCGCCGCTATCTCGAGGTGCCTGCCTGGTACAGCGCTCAACATTGCCATCAGTTGCTCGAGCGCCTGGGCGACTGCCTGGTGCTGTGCGACGCCGATGGCGCGCGACAGCTAGATGCCACGCAGCCCCATTTGCTGGAAAGCCAATTCGCCCGCCAGGTACCTGCCGACTGTCCGTCATGGGCACCCGCTCGTTCGGCCATCGCCTACGGCCTGCTGACCTCGGGCACCAGCGGCCCTGCCAAGGTGGCGTTGATGCCACCGTCTGCCGTGCTTGATTCGCTGGGCTTGTGGCAGAGCTATCTGCAGCCTGGGCAACGAGTAGGCTTCAATGCCTGGCTGACCAGCTACCTGTATTACCCGCTGCTCAGCCGGTGTACCACGGTGCTTATCGGCGATGAGGTGGTGCTGGACCCGATCCGACTGATGAACTTCATCGCCGACAACCATCTGCAGCAGATCATGATTACCCCATCGTTGTTGCAGGGCCTGGTCCGTGAAGAAGTTCGTTTCGTGGCCTGCTGCGCGGGCCTGGAAGTGCTCTGGAGCAGCGGGGAGAACCTGTCGGCGGCCTTGCGTTCACACGTGCAGGCATTACTGCCCGACTGTCACCTGATCGACCTGTACGGTTCCAACGAAGCCGGCGACGTTGCGCTCAAACACGATGACGGCAGCCTGCAATTGATCAGGGGTGTCGAAGCCCGGGTGCTTGACCGGGACGGGCAGGCGGTGCCCCACCGCGTCGCAGGTCACCTGCACCTGCGTACGCCAGGGATGTTCACTGGCTACCTCGGGCAGCCTGACGCTGCGCTGAACGGCCAGCTGTTCGACAGCGGCGATCGGGTGATCTGGCTGGGCAACGGCCGCCTGCGGTTGCTCGGGCGTGATAGCGCCCACCTCAAGATCCGCGGCTACAAGGTGCATCCGGAAAACGTCGAGCAGGTCTTGAACAGCCATCCGCTGGTGGCCCAAACCTATGTCGGCAGCCGTCACGAAGGCGCCGCCCGACAATTGCTGGCCTACGTCGTGCCTGCCAACCCCAAGCAACTGCCCACAGCCACTGCCCTGCGCGCCTGGGCTGCACTGAACCTGCCTTTCTTTGCGGTACCCAGCGCCTACTACGCGTTGGCCAGCCTGGACGCTGGCCGCAATCAGAAGCGCGGGGCGTTGAGCGCAGCCTACCTGGGGCAAGCCGTTTCACTGCCTGAAGACCAAGTGCCGTTGACCGCCACCCAGGCACAGGTTTCCGCAGTTTGGCGCACCCTGCTGGGCGACGACATTCCGGCCTTGCACGAAGACGATGATTTCTTTGACCGCGGCGGCAGCCTGCAACTGAGCGAATTGCTGCTCGAACTCAACCAGCGTTTCGATGTACAGCTTTCCCTCTCCACACTGATCAAGGACACGCGACTGCAAGGCATGGCATTGGCCATTGATCGCGCCCAGGCCGGGTTGCCTGTGGCCTCGGTCCTGCGCGAAGTCGCTGTGGAGGCAGCGCGTTACGCGTTCAATCCTGGGCCGCATAGCGGCGCACAGGTTCTCCACGCCTACCGAGCCAAACCACGCAAGCGCATCCTGCTGACCGGCGCGACGGGTTTTTTCGGCGCATTCATCCTGTCCACCCTGGCCCGTCAGCTCGAGGTCGAACAGGTGGTCTGCCTGGTCCGTGCCAGGGACCTGGCAGAAGCGCGGCGACGCTGCCTGGACAGCCTGCACCGCCATGGCCTGGTGCCAACCGGCGTGCCGCTGGACTGGCTGGGCAAGCTGCAGATCGAATGTGGCGACCTCACCGCCACGCAACTGGGGCTGTCTGCAGACACTTATCAGAGCCTGGCGGCAATCGTCGATTGCGTTGTTCACGCAGGGGCCGAAGTCAATTGGGTCAAGCCCTATGCCAATCTGGTGCCGTGCAATGTCGAAGGCACCGCTCAGATCGTGCAACTGGCCCTCGATGGTGCGATGCCGCTGCTGCTGGTGTCCACTCTCGCCGGGGGCGGCAGCGCGCGAACTGGGTACGAAGAGAGCAAGCAGGTTGCCGAAGCCATGGCGCTGAACGCCGCACGCGAACATGGCCTGGCCGTTACCATCGTCCGTTGCGGCGACCTGGCGGCGCCCCTCGGGGTTGAGCACAGCACCGTCAACGACAGCGACTACGTGTGCCTGCTACTGGGCACGTGCATTTTACTTGGATGCTGGCCAGCCGACCTCGAAGGCGGTATCGACCTGACACCCGTCGACGCCGCCGCGCAGGTCCTGGCGCAATTGGCGATCCAGCTACCCGCCGGCACACTGGGTCGAGCGTCCAACCTGTGCCATCCAAACGGAGCCCTGTCCTGGAAGGTCCTGTGTGGCTGGGTGGCCGACACCCTCGCACCGGGCAGCTTCGCCCCGCTACCCCTGGACCGCTGGCGACAGCGCCTGGACAGCGACACCCGCCAGCACCCGATCATCGCCAAGACCCGCTTGATCCTGCCGATGATTCTCGATGACCTGGCCGCCACACCGGCGCGCAACGAATTGGAATTCCCAGGTCCCTCGGCGCCTCGCCTCAACTCGGGATGGGCCGCACGGCTGACTCGACAACTGCTCCACAACCTTGAGCAGGCCCGTCCATGAACGGACGCCTGGTCACCGCGTGGGCGGCCGCTCAATCCAAGCGCGAACTGATGACGCTCAGCTACCGCAGCCCGCCCTTGAGGCCGATGGATGTGGAAATCCAGGTCACTCACTGCGGCCTGTGCAGCAGTGACCTGCACCTGATCGATGGCCACTGGGGCGATGCGAGTGTCTACCCACAGGTGTGCGGGCACGAAGTGATTGGCCACGTCAGTGCCTTGGGTGAAAACGTCGCAGGCCTGAGCCTTGGCCAACGGGTCGGCGTTGGCTGGTACCGCAGCGCCTGCCTGGGCTGTGAATTCTGCCTTCGGGGGGAAGAGCAGCATTGCCCCTGCCTGATCGCCACCTGCACCCATGGCGAACGCGGTGGGCTGGCCGACTACATGCACTGCGACAGCCGCTTCGTATTCCCCATCCCTACCACGCTGAGCAGCGAACATGCCGCGCCTCTGCTGTGCGCAGGCGTCACCGTGTACACGGCGCTCAGACGCGCCACGTGGCCCGGCATGGCGGTCGGCATCGTCGGCATTGGTGGCTTGGGCCATCTCGCTGTCCAGTTCGCAGCCAAGCGCGGCTGTCGCGTCACTGCGCTGTCCAGCAGCCCGCACAAGGAACGCGATGCCCGGACCTTGGGTGCCAATCGTTTCGTCGACCTGAGCAATCCTGTCGAGTGCAAACAGGTGCGCAACGCCCTGGACTACATTCTGGTGACCAGCTCGGTCACCTGCGACTGGACGGCCATCGTCGACATGCTCCGGCCCTTCGGCACGTTGTGTTTCGCCGGCATGCCGCCACCGGTGACCTTCGATATCGCCTCCATGATGTACAAGACCTTGAGCATTACCACCGCCAATGTCGGTGGGCGTCAGGATATTCTGGACACCCTGGACTTCGCGGCGACGCGCGAAATAAGACCGTGGGTGCAGTCGTGGCCGATGGAAGACGTCAATCAGGCCATACGGCAGTTGCGCAAAGGACGGGTGCGCTACCGCGCCGTGGTGCACGTCGGCGACGTGCAGAGCCAGCCCCAGTAGCCGCGTTGCTCCCATTTGCCCCGCAGCCGCCTGTCTGATAACGTCGCCCGGTTTCAATCCTTCTCGCCGAGACCGCTGCCATGGCCCGCAAAAAAGCCTCCCTGGATTTCGAACAATCCCTTGCCGACCTGCAGACGCTGGTCGAACGCCTGGAGAACGGCGAGCTTTCGCTGGAAGACTCGCTCAGCGCTTTCGAGAACGGTATCCGCCTCACCCGTGACTGCCAGAGCGCGCTCGCCCAGGCCGAGCAGAAAGTCCAGGTGCTGCTGGAAAAGGACGGCGAACTCTCAGAAGAACCCTTCGACACGGAACAGCCTGAATGATCGCTGCCTACCAGGCTCTCTGCCAACAACGCGTGGATGGCGCGCTGCAAGGTTTGTTCGTCCCCCCGTCGGCAGAGCTGACCCGGCTTTACCAGGCCATGCGTTACAGCGTCATGAACGGTGGCAAGCGGGTCCGCCCGCTGCTGGCCTATGCCGCCTGCGAAGCCTTGGGTGGCGACGCAAGCCAAGCCAATGGCGCGGCCTGCGCGGTCGAACTGATCCATGCCTACTCGCTGGTGCACGACGACCTGCCGGCCATGGACGATGACGATCTGCGCCGTGGCCAGCCGACCACCCACAAGGCGTTCGACGAAGCCTGCGCGATCCTTGCCGGTGATGGCCTGCAGAGCCTGGCTTTCACTGCCCTCCTCGACCCGAGCCTGAGCCCGCAAAGCGATACCATCCGGCTGAGCATGGTCCAGGTGCTGGCCCAGGCCGCAGGCCCGGCCGGCATGGTCGGCGGCCAGGCCATCGACCTGGGCTCGGTGGGTCTGCAGCTTGATCGGCACGCCCTGGAATTCATGCATCGGCACAAGACCGGTGCCTTGATCGAGGCCAGCGTACGCCTCGGCGCGCTGGCCAGCGCCCGCGCCGAGCCAGCGCAACTTCAAGCGCTGCAAGCCTACGCCCAAGCGGTAGGGCTGGCGTTCCAGGTACAGGACGACATCCTCGACGTCGAAAGCGATACCGCCACCCTGGGCAAACGCCAAGGTGCCGACATCGCCTTGAACAAACCGACCTACCCGGCCCTGCTCGGTCTGGAAGCCGCCAAGGCCTACGCCCTGGATCTGCGCGATCAGGCCTTGCACGCGTTGCAGCCTTTCGATGCCGCGGCCGAGCCGCTGCGCGAGCTGGCACGTTACATTGTGACGCGACGCAACTGACGAGCGCGTGCGCAGCCGCCGCCGCATCAGGTAAACTGCTCCATTCTTAAAACTCATAACGATTCGCCTGATGCCCACGACGTTTCAAGAGATCCCCCGCGAACGCCCGGCGACGCCCCTGCTCGACCGTGCTGACACTCCTGCCGGCCTGCGCCGTCTGGGCGAAGCCGAGCTCGAAACACTGGCCGACGAACTGCGCCAGGAGCTGCTCTACACGGTCGGCCAGACCGGCGGGCATTTCGGTGCCGGTCTGGGCGTCATCGAGCTGACCATCGCCCTGCACTACGTCTTCGACACACCCGACGATCGTCTGGTCTGGGACGTCGGCCACCAGGCTTACCCGCACAAGATCCTCACCGGTCGCCGCGAACGCATGGCCAGCCTGCGTCAGAAGGACGGCATCGCCGCCTTCCCGCGACGCAGTGAAAGTGAATACGACACCTTTGGCGTCGGGCACTCCAGTACGTCCATCAGCGCCGCGCTGGGCATGGCCATCGGCGCACGCCTGCAGAACAGCGGGCGCAAAGCCATTGCCGTGATCGGCGATGGCGCACTGACCGCAGGCATGGCCTTCGAAGCGCTCAACCATGCGCCGGAAGTCAACGCCGACATGCTGGTGATCCTCAACGACAATGACATGTCGATCTCGCGCAATGTCGGCGGCCTGTCCAACTACCTGGCCAAGATTCTCTCCAGCCGCACCTACACCAGCATGCGCGAGGGCAGCAAGAAGGTCCTGTCGCGCCTGCCCGGCGCCTGGGAAATCGCCCGTCGCACTGAGGAATACGCCAAGGGCATGCTGGTTCCCGGGACCCTGTTCGAAGAACTGGGCTGGAACTACATCG
>NZ_DJUS01000114.1:0-12961 GCF_002438365.1 Pseudomonas sp. UBA6276 | reverse complement strand
GCGATCGAAAACATCACCCAGGGCATCAGCGTGATCGATCAGTCGCTGCGCCTGGTGGCGTGGAACCACCGCTATCTGGAGCTGTTCAATTACCCGGACGGCTTGATCAGCGTGGGTCGGCCGATTGCCGACATCATCCGCTACAACGCCGAGCGCGGCCTGTGCGGACCCGGTGAAGCACAGGTGCATGTTGCTCGGCGCCTGCACTGGATGCGCCAGGGCCGCGCGCACACTTCCGAGCGGCTGTTTCCCAATGGCCGGGTCATCGAGTTGATCGGCAACCCGATGCCGGGCGGCGGCTTCGTCATGAGCTTCACCGACATCACTGCCTACCGCGAGGCCGCGCAGGCCCTCAAGGATGCCAACGAAGGCCTGGAACAGCGGGTCGCCGAGCGCACCCATGAACTGTCGCAATTGAACCAGGCGCTGACCGAAGCCAAGGGTCATGCCGAATCGGCGAATCAGTCCAAGACCCGTTTCCTGGCCGCGGTCAGTCACGACCTGATGCAGCCGCTCAATGCCGCACGGCTGTTTTCCGCCGCGCTGTCGCACCAGCCCGGTTTATCGACCGAGGCCAGCCAACTGGTGCAGCACATGGACCATTCACTGCGCTCGGCCGAAGACCTGATCAGCGATCTGCTGGATATCTCCCGCCTGGAGAACGGCAAGATCAGCCCGGATCGCAAGGGCTTCGCCCTCAGCGAACTGTTCGATGGGCTGGGGCCGGAATTCAAGGCGCAGGCCCGCGAACAGGAGCTGGATTTCCGCGTGCGCGTCAGCCGCTTGCGGGTGGACAGCGATATCAAGCTGTTGCGCCGCGTGCTGCAGAATTTCCTCACCAACGCGTTCCGCTACGGCCGCGGGCCGATCCTGCTGGGGGTGCGGCGCAAGCCTGGCGCCTTGAGCCTCGAGGTGTGGGACCGCGGTCCGGGCATCGCCCGCGACAAATTGGAAACGATCTTCGAGGAATTCAAGCGCCTGGACAGCCACCAGACCCGGGCCGAAAAGGGCCTGGGCCTGGGCCTGGCGATTGCCGACGGGCTGTGCCGAGTGCTCGGCCATCCGCTGCAGGTGCGCTCCTGGCCGGGTCATGGCAGCGTGTTCAGCGTGACGGTCCCGCTGGCCGGCGTCGACACCCAGAACGCCCTGCCCGCTCCGGCGCCCGTGAGCCAGCCGCTAGGCGGGGCGCGAGTGCTGTGCGTCGACAACGAAGACAGCATCCTGCTGGGCATGCACAGCCTGCTCAGCCGCTGGGGGTGCGAGGTGTGGACCGCGCGCAACCGCCAGGAGTGTGCGGCGCTGCTGGCCGAAGGCAAGCGTCCGCAACTGGCCTTGGTCGACTACCACCTGGACGAAGGCGAGACCGGGACGCACCTGATGGCCTGGCTGCGCACTGCGCTGGCCGAGCCGGTGCCGGGCGTGGTGATCAGCGCCGACGTGCGCCCCGAAACCGTCGCCCAGGTGCACGCCGCAGGCTTGGACTATCTGGCCAAGCCGGTCAAACCGGCGGCCTTGCGGGCGCTACTCAACCGGTACCTGAGCCGGCACTGACACGCCGTCGGCATCGGCCTCGGCGCCGGCGTCCTGACGCGCTTCGGTCATGGCGCGTTCGAGCAGGTCGGGCGGCAGGCTCTTGCTGGCACGGGCGCCAAGCAACTTGAGCTGCTCGCTACGGCTGACCAGGTTGCCGCGCCCTTCGGTGAGCTTGTTGCGCGCCGCGCCGTAGGCCTTGTCCAGCTGCTGCAGGCGGTTGCCGACCTCGTCGAGGTCCTGGATGAACAAGACGAACTTGTCGTACAGCCACCCGGCGCGCTCGGCGATTTCGCGGGCATTCTGGCTTTGCCGTTCCTGCTTCCAGAGGCTGTCGATGACCCGCAGCGTTGCCAGCAAGGTGGTGGGGCTAACGATGACGATCTGCCGGTCGAAGGCTTCCTGGAACAGGTTGGGCTCGGCCTGCAGCGCAGCGGAGAAGGCCGCTTCGATGGGCACGAAGAGCAGGACGAAATCCAGGCTGTGCAGCCCGTCCAGGCGACTGTAGTCCTTGCCGGACAGCCCCTTGACGTGGTTGCGCAACGACAGCACGTGCTGCTTGAGCGCGGCCTGGGCGATGGCACCGTCTTCGGCGGCGATGTACTGCTGGTAGGCGGTGAGGCTGACCTTGGAATCGACCACCACCTGTTTGTCGCCGGGCAGCATGATCAACACGTCCGGCTGGAAACGCTCGCCGTCCGGTCCCTTGAGGCTGACCTGGGTCTGGTACTCGCGGCCCTTTTCCAGCCCGGCATGCTCCAGCACCCGCTCCAGGATCAGCTCGCCCCAGTTACCCTGAGTCTTCTGGCCCTTGAGGGCCTGGGTCAGGTTGGTCGCTTCGGTGCTCAGGCGCTGGTTCAGCTGTTGCAGGCGTTCCAGCTCCTTGCCTAGGGAGAAGCGCTCGCGCGCCTCGTTCTGGTAGCTCTCTTCCACACGTTTTTCGAACGACTGGATGCGCTCCTTGAGCGGATCGAGCAGTTGCCCCAGGCGTTGCTGGCTGTTTTCGGCGAAGCGTTGTTCGCGCTCGTCGAAGATCTTGCCGGCCAGCTCGGCGAACTGCGCGCGCAGTTCGTCCCGTGAACCCTGCAGGTCGTTCAGGCGCTGCTGGTGGCTGTCCTGCTGTTCGCGCAGTTCAGCCGACAGGCCGGCGCATTGCGCGTCCAGACGGCGCAATTCGGTTTCACGGGTGCTGCGTTCGATGCTCCAGGCGTGGGCGGCATCGCGGGCATTGTCGCGCTCGTTCTGCAGCAGCTCGACCTCGCGGCGCAGACCGGCCAGTTCGGCCTGCTTGGCCGAGTTGGCCTGGCTCAGGTCGCTGACCTCGTCGCGGCAGGCATCGAGCTGCGCGCTCAGGCCGTCCTGAGCCAACTGCGCGTTGCTCAGGCGCTCGTCGAGCAAGGCGACCTGGGCCAGGGCGGCAGTGCTTTTGCGCTGCAGCTGCCAGGCCAGTGCCAGGCACGGCAAGGCGGCCGCCAGCAGGCCGATCAACAGGCTGGTCACGTCCAGGGCCATGGTTTGCTCTCATGCAGGGTCGATGAGCGGCAGTCTGAGGCCATTGGCCTTTCGGGGCAAACCGGGTGTCAGTTGCGGCGCAGGTGGCTTAACGCGGTCTGGGCGGCCGGATCGCCAGCGCGAGCCGCCTGGCGCAGAAGTTCCTGGCCGATGCGCTGGTCGCGGGCGTTGCCGCAGTCACGGCACATCAACTGGCCAAGCCGGCTTTGCGCGACCACTACCCCTTCGCGTGCGGGTTGCTTGAGCATGCGCCCGGCAAGGTGTTTGACGTTGGCCTTGTGGCCCAGGCGGGGGCTGTCGAGCAGCCAGAGGGCGACCTTGAGAGTGAAACGCTTGGGTGCGGCGGGGGCTGAACTTTTCATGAAAAACTTTGGGCAGATCGGAAAAGCGCGCCACCTTACTCTTTTTTTTCGGCGAATGCGCGGGAGGGTGACTAGTGGCCGCAGGGCTGAAACGCCTATGGCTACCGGTAAGGACCTCTCCCTATCGGCTAGTCGGACAATGTTTCCGGCCAGTTGCGGGCACAGTGCAATATCCGCAAGACAGTCACGACTTGCCCTCGAATGACATAGGCGGCTATGAAAGAGGTGTCGACAATAACCACTTCGTACGTGCCTTCGACCCTACCGATACGACCGCTGAGCGGGTGCTGTTCCAGGCGGGCTACGCAATCGCTTATACGTTGATCCACCTGGATAGCCGCGGCTGGATTGAACTCTTCGGTGTAATCAAAAATTCGGTCTCGATCCTTGAGCGCTGCTGCTGTCCATTCAAGCCTCACTCGCTTACCTCTTTCGATTTCTGCAAGGCGATGGCTCGGCGTCTGGCAAAATGCGCTTCGACATCTTCGGCTGGAATGGCAGGCGTGTGCTCGGCCAGGGCTTCCATGACCTTGGATTTGAACCAGGCGTCGTGGGCTTGAGGATCCGTGGTGAGCCCAACGGGCAAGCCACCTTCATTCGCCACCCGGGTAAGCAGAATTCGAACAGCATCTGATAGCGTCATGCCCATTTTTCCCAGCACGTGGGCGGCACGATCTCGCAGTTCAGGGTCGATACGGGCTTGCACCAAAGCTGTGGCAGCCATGGGAACCTCCTCAATGGATTTAAACCCGAATGTAATTCAAACGAATTACACTGGCAAGATCTGTGTCGGTATCCATGCGCGCGTATTTCAACCCAACAGCCCTGCCCGACCGTGCTCGGCAACCTCCACTTCTACCCTGGCACTCAACGCCACCCACCGAATCCCGTTCCAGCTCCCGGTCGCGATCAGATCGCCAGCGCGCAGTGGATTGCCCACTGCGGCAGCATGCCGTGCCAGCTAGGGCAGGGAGTTCAGCGGTTCGACGAACGGCTGGCTGCCACCTGCTGCACGGTGTTCACAGCGGCAACTCGGTCTTGCGCCGGCGGGCCTGCGCCGGGGCCGGACGCTCGCACGGCAGAAACCGGCCACGGCCCGCTTCGCCGCGAGGCTCGCCATCCCACACCACATCGCCGCGCGACAGCGTCATGGCCGGCCAGGCGCTCAGTTGCATGCCGGCGTAGGGGGTGTAGTCGACGTTGTGGTGCAGCATCTCGTTGCTGATCGACACCGACTGCCCTTCATCCCAGATCACCAGATCGGCATCCGCGCCAATAGCGATACTGCCCTTGCGCGGGTACAAGCCGTACATCTTCGCCGCGTTGGTCGACGTCAGCGCGACGAAGCTCTGCGGGGTGATGCGGCCGGTGCGCACGCCTTCGGACCACAACAGTGCCATGCGCGTCTCGACGCCGGGAATGCCGTTGGCGATCTTGTCGAACGAGGCGTCCTCGCCGTGGGCGCGCTTGCCATCGGGGCCGCCGTAGCGAAACGGCGCATGGTCGGACGAGAAGATCTCGAACGAGCCGTTTTCCAGCCCATCCCAGATCACTTGCTGGTTGGCGGCGTCGCGCGGCGGTGGGCTACAGATGCACTTGGCGCCTTCGAAACTGTCGTCGCAGCCCAGCGAATCGGCGGTCAGGAACAGGTACTGCGGGCAGGTTTCGGCGTACACCTTCAAGCCATGGCTCTGCGCCCAGCGGATCTGCTCCACGGCCTCGCGGCCCGACACGTGGACGATGAGGATGGGCACGTCCACCAGTTCGGCCAGGGCAATGGCGCGATGGGTGGCCTCACGCTCCACCAGCATCGGCCGCGAACTGGCATGGTAGCGCGGCGCACTGAGCCCGGCCGCCAGCAGGCGCTCGGTGAGCCAGGCGATGCAGTCGCTGTTCTCGGCATGCAGCATGACCATAGCGCCCTCGCGGCGCGCCACGGAGAGGGTTTCGAGAATCTCCCGATCACCCAGTTTCAGCGCGTCGTAGGTCATGTAGATCTTGAACGAGGTGTAGCCTTCGGCAATCAGCGCGGGCAGTTCTTCACGCAACACCTCGGGCGTGGGGTCGGTGACGATCAGGTGGAAGGCGTAGTCGATCACCGGTTTGTCGCCGGCACGGCGATGGTAGTCGTCCACGGCCGCGCGCAGGGTTTCGCCCTTCTGCTGGCAAGCGAACGGAATCACCGTGGTGGTTCCGCCGCAGGCGGCCGACACCGTGCCGCTGAAGAAGTCATCGGCCATGACCGAGCCGTCGCCGGTGGGCTGATCCAAGTGCACATGGCTGTCGATGCCCCCCGGGGTCACATGCCGACCTGCGGCATCGATTTCCTCGAGGCCTGGGGGCAGGTCCAGCGCCAGGGCGGCAATGCGCCCGTCACGAATGCCGATGTCGCTGGTAAAGGTGTCTGCAGCAGTGACCACGCGGGCGTTGCGAATAACCGTATCGAAAGGTTGCATATCAAGCCTCTTCAAGCAGTAGCCGGCCCCAGCCGGTCAAGCGGCGCGTGTCCACGCCGGTCATGTTCAACATCGCCCAGACCACGGTGGTCACCGTATCGAACACCGGCACCCCGTATTGGCTTTCCCAATGCTCAGCACGTCGGGCGGCGTGCAGGTTGGTACAGAATGTGGTGATGGCTTCGGCACCGTCCGCGACCACCTCGGCCACCTGACGATCCAGCGTTGCCTCGTCCACTTCGGCGAAGGAGAAATTATCCTGCAGTGACAAGTGGCTTTCGGCGCTGGCATCGATGCCCAGCGCGGCATAGTTGGCAACGATCTTCGCCTGTACTTCCGCCAGATACGGCGAGACCAGGCCCAGGCGGCGAATGCCGAAGCGCTGCAGCGCCTTGTTCAGTGCCAGCACCGAGGTCGTCGCCGGTATCGCCGTGGCCCCGGTAATGGCCTGGCATAGCGCAACGTCGGTCTCGAAACCCAGCCATCCGGCAGATGTGCCGCTCCAGCCGATTACATCGACATGGGCATCGGCCAGCAAGCGCGCCGCGTCCAGAATCCGCTCGCGCTGGAACTGGCCCAGCGCGTCGGCGCTGAGGGCGATCTGAGTGACACTGAAGCGTGAGAAATGCACGCTGACTTCCGGCAGGCCGGCTATCAACGCCTGGGTCAGTGGCTCCAGTGCGGTGTTCGAGGAAGGCGTAAGCACGCCCAGGCGAATACAGCGGGTCATGCTGGACCTCCAGTGATCGCGTGCGAGGAAGGATAGGCGCGCAAAGGCTTTTCGCAACGTTGCCACAGGTCGCGGCACACGGTGTCGGCTGCGGCACGTACACAGGCTTCGTCGACCTGGGTCGAGCGGCCTTGGTCGATCACCACCCGACCGTCGACGATCACGGTTTCGACGTCGGCCCCGGTGGCGTTGTGCACCAAACTGCCCAGCGCATCGATGCAGGGAGTGAGGTGGAGCTGTCGATAGTCGAGGATGGCCAGGTCACCCAACTGGCCGACCGCCAATCGACCCAGGTGCTCGCCCCAACCTAGCGCCGCGGCCCCGTTGACGGTGGCCATGCGCAGCACGTCGCCTGGTTGCCAATCGTCGGCTACTTGCCCGGCACTCAACCGCCCTACCGCCAGCGCCCAGCGCATGACCTCGATCATGTCGCCGTGCATGGTGTCGGTAGCCAGGCACAGGCGCGCGCCGGCCTGCAGCAGGCGACGCGTCGGCGCCACCCGTCCGGACATGGCGTTGCCGACCGGGATGTGCACGACATGAGCACCCGAGGCGCCGATGCGGGCGATGTCCTCGTCATTCACGTGAATGCAGTGACCGGCCAGCAGGCGCGAATCGAGCATGCCCAGCTCATCGAGCAGTTGCACCGGCGAGCGGCCGTGGGTAGCGCGCACCCAATCCAATTCGTCCTGGCTCTGCGCCAGGTGCGTGCTGATCTGCAGACCATGCCGGCGGGCCAAGGCATCGATCTGGCGCAGGAAGTCCAGCGAGCAGGTATCGGGCGCGTGAGCGGTCAGGTGGGCCTGGATACGTCCGTCGGCTTGCCCTGCCCAGCGTTCGACGAAGGCCTCGGCGTGGTCCAGCTGCGCCAGGCCACGCTTCAGGTCGAAGCGCCGCGTGCCTTGCAGCACCGAGGCGAAATCGACATCGGCCAGACGTTGGCTGGCGAACAGGCGCACACCTGTTTCGGCCATGCCTGCCACTGTGTGCTCGGCATGCACGAAGCTGTCCACAAGCGTCGTGCAACCCGCCCGCAGCGCTTCCAGTGCACCGAGGCGGGACAACGCCAGTGCTTCTTCCGGGCTGAGCCATGAAGCCTGTGGCAAGCCGGGGGTGTAGGACGGCGCGAAGCCGCAGTCCGGCGCCACTCCACGGACGAAATTCAGGCCGGCATGGTAATGGGTATTGACGAAGCCGGGCACCACCACCCGACCCGGCAGGTGCAGATGCCGCACGGCTTTGGGAGCAGCCTGGTGGGCTGGCCCGACGTGGGCGATGCGTTGGCCACGGATGCCCAGGCTCGCGGACTGCGCACGGCCGTCGACCGGGTCCAGCAGCACCGCGCCGGTAATCAGTAGATCCAGTAGGTTGTCGATCATGCGGCCATCCACCCGCCGTCCACCATCAACGTGGTGCCGGTGATGAAGCTGGCCTCGGCGCTGGCCAGAAACAGCACGGCCTTGGCGACATCGTCGGGATGGCCCAACCGCGGCCAGGGGGTACGCCGCGTGGCCCGCGCCATCACCGCCGGGTCTACCGCCCGGCCACCGGCGCCGGTCTGGATCTTGCCGGGCGCCACCGCGTTGCAGACGATGCGCTGCTCGGCATAGTCGCCGGCAACCTGCCGGGTGAGGTAATCCACAGCCGCTTTGCTCACGCCATAGGCCAAGTCGTGGGGCGCGGCAATCATGCCGTGTTGCGAGGACAGGTTGACGATGCGTCCGCGGTTTTCACCAACTATCGGCTGGCCGACCATTTGCCGCACGGCAGCCCGGCAACAGCGGTAGACACCTCCGAGATTGACGTCCAGGACACGCTGCCAGTCGGCCTCGTCAAGCTCGAGCAAGGGCCGCGCGTGACGGATGCAGGCGTTATTGACCAGCACATCGAGGCGCCCGAAGCGCGCTACCGTGGTCTCGACCAAGGCTTCGACCTGAGCGCTGTCGGCTACGTCGGTCTGCACGAACAGGGCCTGATGGCCAGCGGCGCGAATCAGGTCGGCGGTTGGCTCGCCGCCCTCGATGACAGCCGTGGTGACATCGGCGATGACCACGCAGGCACCGTGGCTTGCCAGGTGCCAGGCAATGGCGCGGCCGATGCCGGATGCCGCACCGGTGACGATGCACACTTGGCCCGCCATGCTCGACGAGTTCGCCAAAGGGGTGGGAGTCATGGGTTCACCCTTGTCTGGGGGCCTGCCGACTGGGCAAGCCAGTGATGAAAATCGTGATCGGCAGCGTCGATGTCGAATCGCGGAGCGAAGCCGCAGTCTTCGCGAAGACGGTCGACCGCCATGCTCGCCCGGTCATGGTCGGCATACAGCTCGATGTTCGGTGTTTCCCCCGGCGCCGCCAGACGCCAGCGGAAGTCCGGGAAGCGTGTGGCCAGACGAGTGCACCATTGACTAAGCGGCCATTGGAAACCAGCCGCCAGGTTATAGAGGGGATATCGCCACTGCGGCTGGTCCAGCAGGCAGCCGATGGCCTGCGCGGCGTCGCGGACATACAGCCAGTCGCGCAGGCTGTCGCGCGCCAGGATCGCCGTGCCGCCACGGCGGGCCACTTGCAACAGTTGCAGGGGCGCGCTGAGGGTGTCGCGCACGCCGCTGTCGGCTTCCCAGGGCCCGAAGCAAGTGCCCAGGCGGCCGATAACCAAGGGCAACCCATGCAGTTGGGCAAGGCGCCGCGCAGCATCCTCGGCGCTGCGCTTGGATTGGCCGTAGAGGCCCTCGGGGGCCAAGGCGGAACGGGCTTCGTCGAGCAACGGCGCGTGACGCCCGGTGCTGCCGTAGACCGAGCCAGAGCTGATGTGCACCACCCGTGACACACCGCACTCGGCGCTCGCGCCAATGGCCGCGAGTACCCCGCCCACGTTCACTTCGAAGATCGCCTGTGGCGCTAGAAGCTCGCGCTCGGCGTCGGCGGTGATGGCGGCCAGGGTCACCACCCGCTGGGGACGATGGCGACCCATGAGCGTGCGCAGGTCGCTCGCATCCCGCACATCGCCCTGATGCTCGATGAAACGTCCCGGCAATTTGGCGAAAATCGCGCGCGCGGCGTCCGGAATCGGCCCCAGGTCGAAACCGATCACTTCTTCACCCGCCGTCAGCAGGTGCTCACTCAAGGCCAGGCCGACGAAGCCACTGCTGCCGGTGATCAGCGTTTTCATCTCAGGCGTTTTCCCGCAGCGGTTCCGGCCGCAGCAGCGCCAGGATGTGCCGCTTGTAGTCGTTGAAGGCCTTGCTGGTGGGGTCGCGCGGACGTTCTAGCTCGATCGGCAGCAACTCGCGGATGCGCCCTGGGCGGGCCGACATCACCGCCACATGGGTACCCAGTGCCAAGGACTCATCGATGCCATGGGTGACGAATACGATAGTACTCTGGCTCTCGCGCCAGATCCGGATCAGCTCGGCGTGCATGTCCATCTTGGTCTGTTCATCCAACGCACCGAACGGCTCATCCATGAGGATCACTTCAGGGTTCATGAGCAATGCGCGGGCGATGCCCACGCGCTGATTCATGCCGCCGGAGAGTTCGCTGGGAAAGTGGTTCTCAAAGCCGGTCAGGCCCACCATTTCGATGAATTTCTGCGCTTTCTCACGACGTATGTCATTGCCCACGCCGCGCATCTTCAGGTGAAAGGCGACGTTCTCCCAGACCGGCAACCACGGCATCAGGTTGGCTTGCTGAAACACCACGCCACGATCGGCCCCCGGCGCGGTTATCGACTGCCCGCCCACGCTGACGGTGCCCTGGGTAGGGTGATCGAAGCCGGCGATCATGTTCAGCAGGGTCGACTTGCCGCAGCCACTGGGGCCCAGCAGGCAGAGAAATTCGTTGCGCGCCACTGTCAGGCTGACGTCGTCCAGGGCAACGATGCCGGTAGGTCGCTTGGGGTCGTCGAACACGCGCGAGACGCGGTCGATGGTGATCAGTGCCATGCCTCAGCCCTCCTTCTGCAACGTGGAACCGCGCTGCCAGCGCAACAGGTATGCGCCCACCCGCTTGATCGCATAGTCACTGAGAAAACCCAGCAGGCCGATGCTGACCATGGAGGCGATGACGATGTCGTAACGCAGGAAATAATAGGAATCCCACAGCACATAGCCGACGCCGCTTTTCACCGCGACCATTTCCGCTGTGACCGTGAGCATCCACGCCGAGCCGATGGCGATGCGCAGGCCCGAGAAGATGCTCGGCAGCGCCGCCGGGAAGACGATGTAAAGCAATAGTTTGCTTGGCGTACCACCGGTCATGGCGCCTGCGCGCAACAGGTTGCGATCGCAGTTCTTGACACCGTGAATGGTGCTCAACAGCACCGGGAAGAACGACCCCATGAACACCAGAAAGATTGCCGGTTTGTCGGCGATGCCGAACCAGATGATCGCCAGGGGAATCCAGGACACCGGCGGTATCGGGCGCAGAATCTGCAGCACCGGCTCGAACAGGTTTTCTGCGGTGCGCGACCAGCCGATGGCCATGCCTGCGCCGACGCCGAGCAAAGCCGCGATAGCGAAGCCTGCGAACACCCGGAACGAGCTGGCGGCTACATCGAGGATCCAGTGGCCGCTGTAGCTCTGGGTGTTGCCATCGGTGGCGAAGACCCAGTCGGCCCAGGCGATCATGACCTGGGACGGCGCCGGCAGCAGCGCCCGCGGCAAGATCCCGGAGCGGGAAAAGATCTCCCAGCCCACCAGCAGCAGCACCGGCACAATGCCGCGTTCGATGCGTTTGTACAGACGCAGGCTCAGGGATGGCCCATGCCCTCGCCCGACCCCGTGCGCCTTGATGGCGGTACTTTTCATCTCAGTACCCCAGCTCGGTTTTCGGCTTGCCGGTCACCGCTTCCAGAAAGCTGTAGTCCAGGTTCTTTTCTACCTGCTGGCTGACATCGGTGCTGATGTACTTGAGGTCACGCATCATTTGCGCAATGGCCACCGCCGAGGCGCGGTGCATGGCGTAGTCGGGGTAGAGGTTGTCGACCGCGCCGGCGGCGATGGCCTTGTCCAGCCCGGTGACTTTCTGGATGGTGTCGATGAACAGCGGCTTGTCGTTGGCCATCAGGTCATTGACCTTGACGATGGAACGCACTGTTTCCTCGACGCCCTTGCGGTTGTCCTCGATCACATCGGAGCGGGTAACGATCAGGTTGGTCAACTTGCCAGCAGCCTGATCGTAGGGAAAGTCGAAGAACTTGGCCGCCTTGACCTCGCGGATCTGCGTGGCGAACGGGTCCACCGATGTGATCAGCTCCACTTCGCCGCGGCGCAGTGCCTGCACGTGGTCAGACGGGTTGGGGATGTTGATGAATTGCACATCCTTGTTGATATCGATGCCGTGCTTGAGGAACGCCCCACGCATATGGATATCCTGGGCGTTGCCGCGCGAAGCGGCGACACGGAAAGGCTTGTCTTCGGCCTTGTACTTGTCGATGAGCGCCTTCAAGCCGACCCAGTCGCCTGGCTGCAGCGGCAGGTCGTTGCCCACCAGAATCTGTGAGCCGCCGTTGATCTGCCCGGACACGGCCACCACGTCGAACCCCTTGTCCAGCGCGGTGGCGTAATGCAGGTAGGTGACCTGCGCCACGTCGATGCTCTTGGACAGCAGCGCCGTGAGTACGTCGTTGCCAGTGTTGAAGGCAATGGCGTCGAGTTTCACCCCGGTGGCGTTTTGCGGCGTCAGGGACAACGGCGTGCAGTGGGCGCACTTGGCGTAACCGAGTTTGACCGGTTTGGCTTCGTCGGCATGGGACATGGCCATCATGCCGAGGCTCAACACCAAGGCCGAAACGGCACGCTTGAGCAAGGTAGTGCACGAACGAATAGCTGGCATCGGGCTTCTCCAATTGTCACTAAAGGCTAAGGCTTTGTGGCAAAGAGTTTGCAACCGTTATGCCATGTTTGTGGCACTGGCTGGAAACCGCGTTGGTTTCAAAGCAGGCCTCTGGAGCTCAGGGGCTGCACAGCGGGGCCTCGCTAACCGCACGCAGCGGTTTTCGCGGTCGCACACTGCGCCCGTGAGTACGCGCTGATCATGGCCAGGAAACCGATCGCTGCCCGCCTATGGGTCGCCGTGGTGCATGTTTGGACAACCACACACCATTTTGTGACAATCCGCCATCTGACAGTAACGAAGCTTACGAGGAGCCTTTACGTGCTCGATCAACAAACACTCTCCCCCCGCTCGCGTCGTGTTCGCAGTACTGGGCAGATCCTGGGCACCGGCAGTACCCGCGATGGCATCTACGAGCGCATCCTCAACGCCGTGATGGAGCACCGCCTGATCCCCGGTACCAAGCTGGTGGAGGAGAAGCTGGCCGGGGTGTTCCAGGTCAATCGCACACGCATCCGCGAGGTGCTGGCGCGCCTGGCC
>NZ_DJUS01000146.1:0-19355 GCF_002438365.1 Pseudomonas sp. UBA6276 | reverse complement strand
CTGATCCGCAAGCAGAACATCGACATCCTCGATATTCCCGTGGCGGAGATTACCCGTCAGTACATGGGCTACGTCGAGTTGATGAAGAGCGTACGCCTGGAGCTGGCCGCCGAGTACCTGGTGATGGCCGCCATGCTCGCCGAGATCAAGTCGCGCATGTTGCTGCCGCGCAGCGCCGTGGTCGAGGACGAAGAGCACGATCCGCGTGCCGAGCTGATTCGCCGCCTGCAGGAATACGAGCGCTTCAAGGCGGCCGCCGAAGGGATCGACACCCTCAAGCGGGTGGGCCGTGATCTCTACGTGCCCAAGCTCGATGCGCCCCAGGCCAAGGTGCGCAAGCTGCTGCCCGAGGTCAGCCTGGAAGAGCTGCTGATGTCCATGGCCGACGTGTTGCGGCGCAGCGACATGTTCGAAAGCCACCAGGTCAGCCGTGAGGCGCTGTCGACCCGCGAGCGCATGAGCCAGGTGCTCGAACGCCTGCGCGGTGGCGGCTTCGTGCCTTTCGTCGAGCTGTTCGGTGTCGAGGAAGGCAAGCTCGGCGTGGTGGTGACCTTCATGGCCATCCTCGAACTGGTGAAGGAGCAACTGATCGAACTGGTGCAGAATGACGCCTTTGCCGCTATCCATGTGCGTGCCCGAGCCGAACAATGAACTTGACTGACCCGCGCGATCTGGCGCCGCTGCTTGAAGCCTTTCTGCTGGCCTCCGGAAAACCCCAGTCCCTGGAACGCCTCCATGAGCTGTTCGAGGAGGCCGAGCGGCCGGAGCCGGCGGTGTTCAAGAAGGCCCTTGAAGTCCTGACCAAATCCTGCGAGAAGCGCGCGTTCGAACTGGTCGAGGTAGCGTCCGGCTACCGCCTGCAGATCCGCGAGAAGTACGCGCCCTGGGTCGGCCGGCTCTGGGAAGAACGGCCGCAGCGCTATTCCCGTGCCCTGCTGGAGACCATGGCCCTGATCGCCTATCGCCAACCCATCACCCGCGGCGAGATCGAAGACGTGCGCGGCGTGGCGGTGAACAGCAATATCGTCAAGACCCTGGTGGAGCGTGAGTGGATCCGTGTGGTGGGTTATCGCGACGTGCCGGGCCGGCCGGCGATGTTCGCCACCACCAAGGCGTTTCTCGATCACTTCAACCTCAAGAGTCTCGACGAATTGCCGCCGCTGGCGGTTCTGCGCGAGATGGAACCCGAGTCGGTCCTCGACGACCACGACGAAGACGCGCCGGTGCCTGCCCATCTGCAGGCGTTGGCCGATGCCAGTGCCGAGGGTGAGGGCGAGGCACCGCCCAAGGACGAGACCAGCTTCCGCTCGTTGCTGGTGGAACTCGATTCGATGGAGCAGGGGCTCAAGATCGACTTCGATGATCTGCTCGAAGATCCTGCGCAGACGAACGACTCGACGCAGACCGACGACGAGCGTTGAATCTGCGGTGAGCCCTCTAGTGCAGGTGGCCGCACGCCTCCGATCGCTTGTGCGTCATACGACTGCTTCATCGGTGATTGTTGTGCCTGCGATGGTTTCTGCGAATCCACCGCCGAACAATCGCGCGGCAGTCTCGAATCCCGCCTGCCGTTCACCCTCCATCACCCGCCGCGCCGCTTCCACTGCGGCGACAGGGGTAAAGGAATAGCCGTTGACGGTTTCGATCCGCGAGCGCGCCATTTCCCCGTAGGCCCCCACAACTTCGGCCACTGCGCGGGCTTTGTGCGCATCACGATGTGCGACGTCGGGCCCGTCGGCCAACTGCGCGAGATCACCCTCGGGAAAGGCCTCACCGGAAATATGTACGTACATGGCGATATTGGCGATGCCTGTGGAGTGCCATGCAGTCACCAGGTCACCAAATGGCAACGGTGCACAGAGCACAGGACCGTCGCCAAAATCGAAGTAACGCGGTTGTGTTTCTGGCGTTGAAACCAGTTCGCCGTCCACTCGCGACAACGGGCCTGCGCCGATAATTTCGCTGACGCTTTTAGCAGAACCACGCGACATGGAGCCAGGTACTTGCAGCGCTATGCTCAGGGCATGCGGCTTGGCGACCCGTGCCGCGACATGCACTGCCAAACTGTCAGTCGTCGCAACGTCCCAGCCAACGCCTGGCAGCAACATGACATCGGACTTTGCTGCCTCGGCACCAAACCTTTCCGCAAGGCGGTAAACGTTGATCTCTGCGGTGATATCAAGATAGTCGACGCCGGCGTTGATGCAGGCATTCATCAGGGCTTCTGCCGTTTGCGCGAAAGGCCCCGCGAAGTTCAGCAGGACAGAGATGCTATCCAAATACCGTTCGGGTCGTTCATTGAGGGTGAATACCCTGTACGGTACGCCTAGCTGTATAGAAAGCGCCTTCAACGGCGCGGCGTCACGCCCGGCGATTTCGAAATTCAGTCCCAGCACCTTAGCGCGTTCTGCCGCCATGCGGCCGGTATAGCCAGTCGCCCCGTAGATCAAAAGTGTGCCCATGAGGATGGTTCCGCTGTGGTTTGGATGAGTTACCACAGTAGAGTGTGGCATGGGCGCGGGCGAAGGCCTTCCTACCCCGTACTTGCCTGTTCCTACCTTTCGCTTGTAACGCAAAAACGACGGAGATCACCATGTTGGCCAAGGACGCACTACTGAAAGAGCTGCGACGTCTGGCTTCGAAGGCAGGGAACCGCATGACTGAAACAGGCATTCCCCGGGTCTCGATGATTCAGGGGGATGTTCCCAAGCATTTGCTGGCCGCCGTATACGCGCCCATGGTCAACCTCATTTTGCAGGGCAGCAAAGCAATGACCGTTGGCGAACGTACTTTGCGCTATGACCCGGCCACGTACTTTGTGATGTCAGTCGATTTGCCCGCTGTGGGTACCTTGCATCCCGCATCGACCGGGGAGCCGTACCTTGCTGTCAGCCTGACACTCGATCCGACGGTGCTTTCCACATTGATATCTGATTTGCCCAAAAGCACCGAGATCTTCGAAGACAACGCAGGGTTTTCAGTTGCAGCCGTTACGCCGAAATTGATGGATGCGTGGGTGCGGATGTTGGGCTTGATGGAGACGCCTGATGAGGTCGCGGCCTTGGCCCCGATCTACGAGCGTGAAATTCTCTTTCGGGTGTTACAAGGGCCTCACGGCTGGATGTTACGAGACATCGCTGCGCCGAACACCGCTATGGCCAAGGTCAGTGTGGCGATTCAGCACATACGCAAAGACTTTGCCGATCCTATCCGCGTAGAGACCCTTGCCAGCAAAGCCGCCATGAGCGTGTCGGCGTTTCATCGCCACTTCAAATCCATCACTACTCTAAGTCCATTGCAGTATCAGAAGCGAGTTCGGTTACTCCAGGCGCGAACCCTGATGATGACCAACCCCGGCAGCGTCAGCAGCGCCGCTTTCGAAGTGGGCTATGAAAGTGTCAGCCAGTTTACCCGTGACTACACGCGTGTTTTCGGTCTGCCGCCTGCGCGAGATACCGCCAGAATTCAAGCCGAACTCAGCCCGCTCAGAGCCGATCGAGCGATTCAGGTGCGATAGCAAGCCCGCGGGCAGGAATTCCACCGTGACCAGCGCAAAAGCACCCATGTCGATGGCGGCCACTGCACTCCATGGCGCCAGAGCAGGGGTCAATGCTCAGTTGGTGATTGAATCCACTCGAACTGTTTGGGTCATGATTGAAGCCTGCTGGCAATACAGGCGCACACGGGTTGCGCCTGTTGCGTACAGGGTGGCGTTAGTAACCAACTCCACGCACGCCACCCGATGCCCGGATCGATTCACCCGTCACCCAGTGCGAGTCCTCGGACGCCAGGAAGACGGCCAAAGGCGCGATATCTTCTGGCTCGCCAAAGCGGCCTAGCGGCGTGCCGGCGATCAGTTTTTCACCGAACTCACCGTCGAAATTGCCTTTGGTGAGCGGCGTATTGGTGTGACCGGGCAGGATAGAATTGACGCGGATGCCTTTCGCGCCGAGTTCGCGCGCCAAGGCAAAGGTCAACGTGTCCACAGCCCCCTTGGTTGCCGAATAGACGCTCGATGCCAAGTACGGATCGGTGCTCAGGATAGAGCTGATATTGATAACGCTGCCCTTGCCGTCAAACAGTTTCACCGCCTCACGGACTGCTAGCAGATAGCCCAGAACGTTGACATTGAATTGATGATGGAACGCGTCCTCGGTAAGGTCCTCAATCATCTGAAACACCGCAACACCTGCGTTATTCACCAGGATATCCAGTGTGCCGAACTCAGTGGCAACAGTTTCGAACAAGCGCGATACATCAGCGCCTTTGCTCATGTCCGCTTGAACCGCGATGGCTGTGCCGCCTTTTTCCTGGATGAAAGCAACAACTGCGTCTGCCTCCGGCTTGCTTGAAGCGTAATTGATAACCACCGTAGCGCCTTGCGCGGCTAACGCTTTTGCGATCCCCGCGCCGATACCTTTGGAGGCGCCGGTGACAACGGCAATCTTTCCTTCAAGTTTCATGGGGTGACCTTCTCGAGTTGACTGATGATTTGCAATGCTCGCTGCGGTCAAGGGTTCAGACCTTTGCGCCTACCAACAGTATTCAATCAACGTCCGAGCAAACCTTTGCCGGTTCCTATCCAATCCTTGCCTGTTCTTATCAGAGCGCTTACGCGACGCTTTGGGAATACCCTGGCCCATGCTCCGCTTGAGTGCACGTGAGACGTGCAGGACCTTGCCGCTGCTCTGCGCGCCGCTCGTTTTCTGACTTTGTGGCCTGCACCAATGCGGGCATGCATCGCCCTTCTATGGAGCATTTAATTCATTAAAATTAAACCTTGAATTATTTGATTCTTGCTCCTAGTCTCGTTCACGACAGGCCTGCGCAAGTACCCAGGCCGCCATTGGCACTGACGTGAATCGGGGAGCTGGACATGAGCGTGAAAGTACTTTTGAGCATGGCTGTGGCCACTGCGTTTTCGGCCTCGGCACTGGCTGCCGATTGGACCGTCGGTGCCAACGTCGGCAACGTCCCTTGGGAGTTCCAGGACGCCAAGGGCGACATCGTCGGTTTCGAAGTCGATGTGGTGAAGGAAGTCGCCAAGCGCGCCGGCAAGACCGTGGAGTTCGTCAACATTCCTTTCAACGGTCTGTTCAGCGCCGTGCAGTCCAAGCGCGCGGACATCGCCATTTCTTCGATCACCATCACCCCCAAACGCCTGGAATCGGTCGGGTTCGCCCAGCCGTACTACGACAGCGACCAGTCGCTCTCGGTACTGACCAAGTCCGGCATCAAGGGCCTGGCCGACATGAGCGGCAAGGTGGTGGGCGTGGACACCGGTTCGACCGGCGACATGTGGGCCGCCCAGCACCAGGGTGAGTACAAGTTCAAGGACATCTCGCGCTACGAAGGGTTGTCGCCGGCCATGCTCGACCTGGCGTCCGGGCGCATGGACGGCTACATCAGCGACATTCCCGCCGTGCTCTATTACATCAAGGACAAGCCGCAGTATGCCGTGGTCGCGCGCATCCCCACCGGCGAGAAGTACTCACTGATGCACGCCAAGGGCTGGGCCGAAGGCGAGCGCGTGAACACCATCATCAGCGAGATGAAAAAAGACGGCGTGATCGCCGACCTGCACAAGAAGTGGTTCGGGGCAGCTGCCGCAGACGACTCCAGCACCGTGAAGGTCGTCGACGTACCCAAGTAAGTTCAGCCTTTCGCCCCGCCCGCTACCGGCTCACGACCAAGGGATCCGTTCATGGAGTTGCTACACACTTTCTTCAACTGGGACGTGTTCGTCGATGCGCTGCCGTTGATGCTGCGCGGCCTTGGCGTGACCATTGTGCTGGGCGTGGTGAGTATCGTGCTGGGCCTGGTCGGCGGGTTGCTGCTGGCCATGCTCAGGCTGTATGGCTACACCCCCGTGCGCTGGCTGGCGCGGGTCTACATCGACGTGCTGCGCTCGATCCCGCTGCTGGTGCTGCTGGTGCTGATCTACTACGCCTTGCCCTTTGTCGGCATTCGGCTGTCGTCCTTCGCCGCTGCGGTGGCCGCGCTGTCGCTGGTGTCGTGTGCCTACTCGGCGGAGATATTCCGCTCCGGCATCGAGGCCATTCCCAAGGGGCAGTTCGAAGCGGCGGCCTCCCAGGGCATGAGTTTCTTCAACACCATGCGCGACGTGATCCTGCCCCAGGCCATGCGCATCGTTCTGCCGCCGATGACCAGCAACTGCATCAACGTCATGAAGGACACCGCCCTGGCTTCGGTGGTGGCCATGCCCGACCTGCTCAAGCAGGCCACCCAGGCCCAGGCGCTGTCGGCCAACCCTACACCGCTGGTGGGGGCGGCGATCATGTACCTGTTGTTGCTGCTGCCCCTGGTGCAACTGGTCAGTTGGGTCGAGCGGCGCAACGGCAACGGAGGCAAGCGCGCATGAGCAACGTCATCGAAATCGAACGGCTGGACAAGTTCTACGGACCTTTCCAAGCCCTCACCGATATCAACCTGACCGTCGCCCAGGGCGAGGTGGTGGTGATCCTCGGTCCGTCGGGGTCGGGCAAGTCCACCCTGATCCGCTGCATCAACCTGCTCGAACCCTATCAGGGCGGCGACATCCGGGTGTCCGGGCAGCGCGTGGAAAACGGCGCCAAGCTCGCCGGTATCCGCTGCGAAGTGGGCATGGTCTTTCAGAACTTCAACCTCTATCCCCACCTCACGGTGCTGGCTAACGTGGCCTTGGCACCGGTGCGGGTGCGCGGCATGAATCGACGCGACGCACAGGAGCGCGCGCGACTGTTGCTGGAGAAGGTCGGCATGGGCAGCCACGCCGACAAGTACCCCAGTCAATTGTCCGGCGGCCAGCAGCAAAGGGTCGCGATTGCCCGGACCATGGCCATGGAGCCGCGAGTGATCCTGTTCGACGAACCCACCTCGGCACTGGACCCGGAGATGGTCGGCGAAGTGCTCGACGTGATGCAGAACCTGGCCCGGTCCGGTGTGACCATGATCGTGGTGACCCACGAGATGGGCTTCGCGCGCAAGGTCGCCGACCGGGTGATCTTCATGGAAACCGGCCGCATCATCGAACAGAACGCTCCGCAGGCATTCTTCACCGCGCCGCAGGAACCGCGAACTCAGGCGTTCCTGCAGGCCATCCTGCATCACTGACAGGCTTGACCCCTGACAAGCAACCGGGAGACTCACTTTGACTGCCCTCGATATCGACTACGTTCGTCGCCAATTCCCTGCACTCGCCGACGGCTACGGCTACCTGGACAATGCCGGCGGTTCGGCAGTGCTCAAGCCAGTGGCCGAGCGCATCAGCCACTACCTGCTCAACCATGCTGTGCAGTTGGGCGCCTCCTACGCGCCGTCGGTGCAGGCCGGCGAGAAAGTGCTCGAAGCACGTGCCTCGGTGGCCCAGCTGATCAATGCTCGTCACTCGGAAGAGTGCGTGATGGCCGGCTCGACCACGCTGCTGCTGCAATTGCTGGCACGGGCGATTGCACCCTCGATCGGGGCGGGCGACGAGATCATCGTCACCCACAGCGATCACGAAGCCAACATCGGCCCTTGGCAGCGCCTGTGCGAAGAACGCGGGGCCACGTTGCGCGTGTGGTCGGTGGATCCGTCCAGTCTGGAGCTGGAACTGCAGGACCTCCAAGCCCTGCTGGGACCGCGCACCCGTTACGTGGCGATGACCCACGCGTCGAACATTCTGGGCAGCGTCAACCCGGTCGCGCAGGTCGCCGAGCGCGTGCATGCCTGCGGTGCGAAGCTGGTGGTGGACGCGGTGGCGTACGCGCCGCACCGTCTGGTGGACGTGCAGGCCAGTGGCGCCGACTACTACGTCTTCAGTTTCTACAAGGTCTTCGGTCCCCATTTCGCCGTGCTGTGGGGCAAGCGCGAGCTGTTGCTGGAGTTGCCCAGCCTCAACCATTTCTTCATCGGCCAGGAGGTGCTGCCGTACAAACTGCAGCCGGGCAACGTCAACTACGAGCTGTCCTATGGCTGCATCGGCATCAGCGACTACCTGCTGGACATCGGCCGCCGTCTGGGCGGCGAAGGCAGCGAGCGGCAGATCATGCAGGCGGCCTTCGATGCGTTCGAAGTGCAGGAGAACGTGCTGGCCGAGATCCTTTTGGGCTATCTGCGCGAGGCCGACGGCGTGCGCATCATCGGCAAGCCGCGCGTCACCGCAGGTGACCGGGTGCCGACCATCAGCTTCGTGGTCGAGGGCGTGCAGTCCGAAGCGATCGTGCGTCGTGTCGATGCTGCGCGTTTGGGCATCCGTTTTGGTGACTTCTACGCCCGTCACTTGATCGAAGCACTGGGCCTGGCGCCTCAGGGCGGGGTGGTGCGCGTTTCCATCGCGCACTACAACACCGTCGACGAAATGACCCGACTGGTGGAATGCCTGGTCCACGCCATCGCAGAACTGCGTCCCCGCTGACCGTCATCGAGCCACCGAGCTATCGAGCCACAGACCCATGCCATTACCGCACACCCTTGAAGAGCTGCGCAGCGCCATCGCCGTCGGCCAGGACAAACTCACCGCGCGCATGCGCGATGCCGCGCAGTACGTGATCGAGCACCCCCATGACGTGGCGCTCAACACGGTCGCCGCCCTGGCCGCGCGTTCGCAGATTCCCGCTTCGGCGTTCATTCGCCTGGCTCAGGCCTTGGGCTACGGTGGCTTCAGCGACCTGCAGCGCGTGTGCAAGGCGCCGTTGGAAAAGGCCGGGCAGGGCAGCTTCAAGGAGCGTATCCGTCACTACCGCGGCGAACAGCTGCTGGACGATCCGACCGACGTGGGCGCCATGCTGGGCGCCTTCAGCCGGGCCAATATCGTCTCCCTCGAACACCTCGCCGAAGGGCAGCAGGTGCAGGCGCTGGAACAGGCCATCGCCCTGCTGCAACAGGCGCGAACCACCTTCGTGGTCGGCATGCGCCGTTCGTTTCCCATGGCCGCGTACCTCAGCTATGCCTTGAGCCGGGTCGGCCGCCGCGCCGTGCACATCAGCGGTCTGGGCGGCAGCCTGCGCGAGCAGGTGGGGGCGCTGCATGGCGAAGACGTGCTGGTGGCCGTCAGCTTTCCGCCCTATGCCCAGGAAACCATCGACGCCTGCAATCAGGCAGTCGCGGCCGGCACGCCGATCGTGGCCATCACCGACAGCCTGCTGAGCCCGATCGGCCAGTGCGCTGCGGTGATGATCGAAGTCGACGACGCCGAGCTGCTCGGTTTCCGCTCGCTGACCGCGGCGTTCTGCGTCGCCCAGACTCTGGCCATGGGCCTGGCCTTCGGCGATGGCCGCGACCATGAAGCCCTGAAAGACATCGACTGCTGAGGCCCCAGGCCCGGCTTTTTGCCCAACCTGCTGGAGAGCCGTACCGTGACATTCCCCCTCAGAGATCTGGTCGGTTATGGCCAGCAACGTCCTCAAGGTACTTGGCCCAATGGTGCCCGACTGGCGATCAGTCTGGTCATCAACTACGAGGAAGGCTCCGAGCGCTCCCTGGCCATGGGTGATCCCGATCAGGAAAGCATGACCGAGTGGGGCAGCTATCAGTTTCCCGATGGCGTGCGCAACCTGGCCATGGAATCGATGTACGAATACGGCTCGCGGGTCGGCATCTGGCGGATTCTGGAGATCTTGCAGAAGGCCAACGTGCCGTCCACCTTCCATGCCTGCGCGGTGGCGTTCGAACAGAATCCAGACGTGGCCCGCGCGGCGGTCGAGCTGGGCCATGAGGTGTGCAGCCATGGCTATCGCTGGGAGGAAGTGTTCCGCCTCACCGAGGCGCAGGAGCGCGAGCACATTCGCCTGGCCATCGAATCCTTCCAGCGCACCTGCGGCAAGCGCCCGGTGGGCTGGTACTGCCGCTATGGCGCCAGCGTGCGGACCCGTCGCCTGGTGGCCGAGGAGGGTGGGTTTCTCTACGACTCGGACGCCTACAACGATGACGTGCCGTACTTCGTCGACGTGGAAGGCAAACGCCACCTGGTGGTGCCGTACACCAGTGACGTCAACGATTTCCGTTACTGGAATTCACCGGGCCTCTCCCAGGCTTCGGATTTTCTCGAGTACATGAAGGAAAGCTTCGAGGTGCTGCACGAGGAGTCCGCGAACGGTCTGCGCATGATGTCCGTCGGCCTGCATCCACGCATGGTCGGCCGCCCAGGCCGGGTGCGCGCCCTGCAGAAGTTCATCGAATACGCCCAGGGCCACGAAGGCGTCTGGTTCGCCACCCGCGAACAGATCGCCCAGGCCTGGCTGGAACGTGACGCCGCCGCAGTGTGAAAGCGGCTCTCTTTACCCGAAGACACTCTCCCACCTGATCGCGCTGTGCTGTTCCTGGCTCAGGTCCAGCACGCTTTCCACGTGGGCGAGGTGATGCAGCATCAGGGCAATGGCGCGTTCCTCGTCCTGCGCTTCGATGGCGGCAACGATTGCACCGTGTTCGTCCTCCGGGCAGGCGTGCATCTGCGGACCATCGTAGAGTGCATGCATCAGTGAGGTGACCGGACACAACTGGCGCATGATGCGGGTAATGAAGCTGTTGCCGGCGATCTCGGCCAGCAGGCTGTGGAAATCGCCGGACAGCTTGATCAGCGCGCGGCGGTCCTGGTTCTTGCGCGCCATGGCCTCCTTTTTCAGGTGTGCATGCAGTGGCTTGCGTTGGGCCTTGGTCGAGCGATGGATGACGTTGCGAAGGATCTCCGGTTCCAGCAGCCGGCGGGTGGCGAACAGGTCGCGGGTTTCCTGCACGGTGGGGCTGGTGACGAACGCGCCGCGGTTGGGGTGGAGCTTGACCAGACCTTCCTTGGCGAGCGCCATCAAGGCCTGGCGGATCTTGTTGCGACCCACGCCGAAAGCGATCGCCAGCTTCTCCTCGGCCAGCTTGATACCCGGCGGCAGGCGGTGCTCCATGATGGCGATGGTGATGTGTTCGGCGATGCCGTCGGCATCCTGTGGTGTGCTCAGATCCATATCCGTTTCCTGACGTACCCTTGCCCGCGGTCACCCGCGGATGCGTCGGCTGATGCCGGTCAATTTTTCCATCACGATCATCATCACCAGGGTGACAATGACCAGCACGCTGGACAGAGCGGCGATGGTGACGTCCAGCTTGCTCTCCAGGTCCTGCCACATGCGGATCGGCAGCATGTCGGTGCGCGCGTCGCGCAGGAACAGCGAGACGGCAGTGTTATCGAACGACGACATGAACGCAATGAATGCCCCGGCCGCGATGCCCGGCGCAATCAACGGCAAGGTAATGCGCCGCAACGCGTGAGCTCTCGAGGATCCCAGGCTGGCCGCGCTTTCCAGCAGCGTCGGCGGTAATTGCATCAGCGCCGAAGAGGTGGTTCGGATGACGTAGGGTACGCAGACCACGGTGTGACCGATCACCAGCGTGGTCATCGACACCGGCACGCCCAGCTCGCTGAAAAAGATCAGCGCCGACAAGCCGAACGCCAGCCCCGGCAGAATCAATGGCGACATGAACAGCGCGTCGAGGCAGCGCGCTGTCTTGCTTGTGGAACGGGCGATTGCCAGCGAGGCGGCAGTGCCCATGACCACACACAAGAGCGTGGTCATCGACGCCACCAGAAAACTGTTCCACGCCGCGAAATGCAGGGTGAACGCCTTGAGCAGGGCGACATACCAGCGTGTCGAGAAGCCTTGGGGCGGAAAGCGCAGTGAATAGCTGTCGGTGAACGAGACGATCAGCACGATAAGCGTAGGCGCCAACAGCAGAATCAAGGCGGCCCAGGCCACCAGATAGAGTGTGGCCTTGAGGACGATATCAGACAGGTCGTTGCGACGTCCCATGCTCATGTGGTTGCGTACCCCTTGCTGAGGCGGCCCAGGTAGCTCAACAGCGTCACGCAGCCGATCACGGCCACCAGAAACACCAGTGAGATAGCCGCCGCGTATGGCCAGTTCTGCAGGGACGACGCCTGCTGGTAGATGTACATCGGCATGAACAGCATCTGCCCGCCGCCCACCAGAGACTGGGTGATGAAGGCGGTGATGGTCGCCGAGAAGGTCAGCAGGCTGCCGGCGATGATGCCCGGCAGCGACAGCGGCACGGTGATCCGCCGGAAGGTGCGCCAGGCATTGGCGCCCAAGGCGGCGGAGGCATCCTCCAGATTGCTTTCCAGGCGCTGCAAGGTAGTGATCAGGGGCAGGGTCATCAGCGGCAACTGCACATTGGCCAGCGCCCAGATCAACCCTTCTCGGGAGTAGAGCAGGCGCAGCGGCTTGTCGATCCATGCCCAGCCCAGCAGCAGTTCGTTGACGATGCCCTGGCGCCCGAGGATCACCACCCAGGCGAAGGTGCGCACCACCACGCTGGTCAGCAGAGGCATGACGATGATCATCATCAGCACCTTCTGGGTGGTCGGCGAGCTGCGCACGTAGGCCCAGGCCAGAGCGTAGCCCAGGCCGAGGCACAGCACGGTAACCTGCACGCCGAGCCACAAGGTATCGCCAAGCACGCGCAAGGCCAGGCCTTCGCCGAAGATCTTCGCGTACTGCGCTACGCCCCAGACGCTGACGGCGGTGTCGTCGTGCAGGCTGACCAGCACCAGCAACAACAGCGGCGTGATGAAGAACAGCACGAAGAATGCTGCCAACGGCAGACCGTAGCGCAGGCTGTACACGGTGACGTCATGGTTTCGGGCGCTCACGTGCCGGACTCCTCACAGCGGGAAGGGATGGCTCCAGGCATGGTTCAGACCTGGATGTCCTTGTTGAAGCGCTCGATCCAGCCCGCCCGGTTCGGATTGATCACCTTCCAGTCCTGAAAGCGAAACCGGGATTTCATTTCTGCCTGGTCCTTGGCCAGTGATTCGGCTATCTCGCCAGACATCTTCACCTGCATGTTGGTCGGCACTACCAGGTAGGGCGCTTCCATCAGCTGCGATTGCACCTGGGGCGACATCGACGCCTCGATCAAGGCGAAAGCCAGATCGCGATTCGGTGAGTTCTTGACGATATGGATACTGGTCTTGAAAGCGATCGCGCCTTCCTTGGGCGCCACCCATTCCACCGGTACGCCACGGGCCTTGAGGATCTGGATGGCGTTGAAGTTGCCCGGGCTGATGTCGATCTGGCCCTGCTGGAACAGCGAAGCCAGTTGACCGGGGTTGGCGGCGACGGCGGCCAGGTTGGGCTTGAGTTTGGTCAGCAGTTCAAAGGCCGGCTCGATGTTGCTGTCCGAGCCGCCATACAGTTTGGCCAGCTCGACCATGAAGCCGGTGCCCAGAGAGGAGTTCATGTTGGTGATGCCTACCCGGCCCTTGTACTCGGGCTTCCACAAGTCCATCCAGGAGTCGGGAGGGGTCTGGATGGTGTCCGGGTTATAGGTCAGGCCAACGATCTGATAGAAGATGCTCGGCCCCATCGGATCTTGGGCTTCGGGCATCAACTGCTGGTAGTAGGCGCTGTCCGCCACCGGGTAGGGCTCGATCAAGCCCTGTTCGATGGCGGTCAGGGCAGGGCCCGGATCGTGCAACATGACGTCGATAGGCGGATGTTCACGGGAGGCCATGACCTTGGAAATCTGGTCGACTGAGATCATCGGGTCGAGAATGACGTTCGCGTCTTTCATGTGTTCCAGCGCGGCAGGCACCAGCACAGCCTTGTGGGCTTCTTCCCAACTGCCGGTAAACGTCGCGAACACCAGATTGCGCGCTTGAGCCATGGTCAGCTGCGGGAACAGCTGCAGTGCGCCCAAGGCCAGGGCGGATTGCATGATGCGTCTGCGGGAAATATCCATCGTCGATTCCTCGTGCGGGTCAGTTCAGGGCTGCAGGCTGGGCGCGGTAAACGTGGTGATCGCGTGGGCGCTGATAGGCCGCAGGCCCACCTGAGTGCCGGGCTTCAATGGCTCGGCACCCAGGCCGCGTGGCGAAGCGATCTTGATTCGCTGTCCGCCGGGCGTGAGCATTTCGTGGACGATCGAAGGGCCCAGTGGCAGGCCCAGTTCGACCTGGGCGGGAAACCCGTCGCCTGCGGTGGTCAGTTCCAGGTTCTCGGGGCGGATGCATGCCACTACGGCGCTTCCGGGCCGAGCGTCCTGCGGGGTGCGGCAGGCCAGCAGGCTGCCGTCGGCCAGGCGTACTCGAGCCGACTCCCCGGCGTAGCTTTCCAGGGTCCCGGGCAACACGTTGGCGTTGCCGACGAAGGTATTGACGAACAGGCTGCTGGGCGAATCGTAGATCTTCGACGGCGCGGCGAACTGCTCCAGGCGGCCGGCGTTCAGCACCGCCACACGGTCGGCCATCGACAGTGCTTCTTCCTGATCGTGGGTGACCATCACGCAGGTCACGCCCGACTGGCGCTGGAGCCGCTTGATCTCGATCTGCATGTCCATGCGCAGGCTTTTGTCCAAGGCCGAGAACGGCTCGTCGAGCAACAGGATTCGCGGTTCCACGGCCAATGCCCGGGCCAGTGCCACGCGCTGCTGCTGACCGCCGGAGAGCTGACGTGGATAGCGATCGGCCAGATGGCCGAGCTGGATCATGTCGAGCATTTCATCGATGCGCGGCTTGCGCCGGGCGCGTGGAACGCGGCGAGCGTCCAGGTCGTAGGCAATGTTTTCGGCCACGCTCAAGTGAGGAAACAAGGCGTAGTTCTGGAACACGATGCCGATGTCGCGATGATGCGCAGGCAAGTGGTCGACGAGCTTGCCACCAATCACTACCTTGCCGGAGGTTTGCGGCTGAAAGCCGCCGATGATGCGCAGCAGGGTGGTCTTGCCACAGCCGGACGGCCCCAGCAGCGCGACCAACTCGCCGGCAGCCACTTCCAGGGTGATGTGGTCGACCGCCGGTGTGGCGCCGGCGTACTGGTGGAAGATGTCGTCCAGGGTAAGGTCGAAACCGGCGGTGGCAGTCTTCATGCGGGGTCTCGCAGTGCTGAACTAGGTTATATGGCTCGAAGCAATGCATGTGCCAAGCAGGACAGAGCCGGTCTTCGCACGGTTTAACTCGTTGTTTTAAATGAACCGATGGTTGTGTGCGGACTATCCTGGAATCTGGATTGTGCACAAAATAGTGAAATAAGAATTGCACCGGATCAGTGCTCAATCTGCTGGTTTTCACTATTATGTTGCTTGCCAGCCGCCCGGAACTGCTTGCCCGCATCCGCTGTTACGGCACCTAAGCGCGGCGGCGCGGATCTTGCTGAAACAGCGGTATCAGCCTTTCGCAGTGGAGTGACCCATGGATATTCATCGTCTCAAGGCGCAGCAGATCGCTCACCTGGTCAACACTCGTCAGCTAAGCGCGGTCGAGGTGGCGACAGCGGTGTGCGATCGTCTCGAGCGGGTGAATCCGTCGCTCAATGCGTTCATCGATTATCAGCGGGCCGACGTGCTGGCTCGAGCGCGTAGCAGCGACCAGCGGGTCGCCGCCAAGGAATATCTGCCTTTGGCCGGCGTACCGTTCAGTGTCAAGGACAACCTCTGGTTGGGCGGCCGACCGGCGACTTTCGGTTCCAGCGTGTTTGCCGACTTCGTGGCGCCGCGCGACTCCTGGTGCGTGCAACGCCTGAACGAGCTGGGCGGGGTGGCGCTGGGGATGACCAACTGTTCCGAGTTTGCCTGCAAGGGCATCACCACCAACCCGTTGCACGGCACCACCCGCAACCCGTGGAACCTGGCACTGACTCCGGGTGGATCGTCAGGGGGCGCGGTGGCTGCGGTGGCGGCCGGATTGGGGCCGTTGGCCCTGGCGACCGACGCGGGTGGCTCCACGCGGCGTCCCGCCGCGCACACCGGGCTGGTCGGCTTCAAACCGAGCCTTGGCGCCGTACCCAATCCTTGGGGGTTCGCCGACCCCAACCATCTGCTCTCGGTGATCGGCCAACTGGGGCGCGATGTCGAGGACGTTACCCTCATGGCTCGCAGTCTGTTCGCCTGGTACGCCGCCGACCCCTTGTCACAGCCGCATTTCAGTGCCCAGTCGCTGGCTCGACAGTCACGGGACCAGCGGTCGCTGCGGGTCGCCTGGTCGCCGGACCTGGGCCTGGGCATGGCGCTGGACAGCGATGTGGCCATGGCCATGGCGGCCGCATTGGCGACACTGCAACGCGCTGGCTGGTCCATCGAGATCGCCAGTCCCCGCTGGCCAGGCGGCCTGGAAGGTTATGCGTTGCTGGGCTTGCAGCATACGGCTTTGGCCGCACAGTTCGGGGGGCTTGCAGATGATCAGTTGCAGCGCCTGGACCCAGACATCCTGGCGCAGATCGAAACAGGTCGGGCGCTTTCCGGCGTACACACGGCCCGCTTGCTGGAATTGCGCAACGGCCTGTCGCTGAGCCTGGCCACATTCTTCGACGACTATGATCTGCTGCTGTGTCCGACCGCGCCGGTGGAAGCCTGGGCCGTGGGGCAATTGTGCCCCGCGACCATTGGCGGTCAGCCCGCCGGGCCGCGCGGACATGCCGGTTATACCCCGGTGTTCAACTACTGCGGGGTGCCCGCACTATCGTTGCCTTGTGGCTTCGGCAAGCACGGGCTGCCGGTGGGGCTGCAGGTGGTTGCCGCGCGCTACATGGACGGGCGCGTGCTTCAGGCCGCCGCGGAAATGGAGCGGGTGCTGGGCCTGTCGTTCGAGGCGCCCATGCTGCGCAACCAAGGTATCCCCCAACCCCTGTAGCAGCGGCGCAAGCCGCGTCGGCGGCACATGCGGTTTGGCAGACACCCAGCGGTCACCCCGGACGCCACTACAGGAGGGCCTGTAACTCCGCTGGCAAGCCTTGGTTGGGTTTGGCCGGCGGGCGGGCAAAGCTGCCTTGGGTGGCCCGACCGGCCTGCAGGCGGTGCAACAACTGCGCCTGGGCCACGCCGCACGACACGCCGTCCACCACCGGAACCGGCAACCGCCCGGCCAACCCCCGCGCCAGCCCAGCCAGTGGGGCACCGGCGAGGATCAGCACGTCGGCGCCATCTGCGTTCACCGCCAGGTGGCTGAGCTCCAGTAGGCGCTCGGCATGATCTTCCTGAACGCTGCCAGCGTCGCGCAACGGGCGGTCCAGATGGCGAATGCTGGCCAGGCGGTCGAGCATGCCGTTCTGTGCCACGCACTCACGGTACCAACTGGTGATACGCCGGGAGATGGCGATGATCGAGATCCTCTGGCCCAGTTGGGCGGCCGTCATCAATGCCGCTTCGGTCATGCCCACCACCGGCACGTCCAGTACCTCCTTGAGCGCAAGCAGCCCGGGATCACCGAATGCTGCCACCAGTACTGCGTCGTAGCTGCCCAGGCGCTCCCCGGCGATCACTGTGGCTGCGTGGGCGCCGAGCAGGGCTTCGAAGCGGGTCTCGATGTAAGCCACACCGCTCGCCGCGGTCGCCATCTGGATCTGCGTATCCGCAGCCGCAGTGCGGTGCGCTTCTGCCTCGATCAGGTCGGTGACACTGTGGGAGATATTGGGATTGATGATCAGCAGTCTCATGGCGGTTCCTGGCGGTCAGGTTGCGTGGGCGTCAGCCGAAAATTGCCTGCAGGTCGATTTCGGCTTCTTCTTCAACCGATAGGTCCAGCGTCGCCTCGATGTGGTCCAGGTGCCCCAGCATCAAGGCGATGGCTGCCTCGACCTGGCCTCGCTCCATGGCTTCGACGATTTCGGTGTGCTCATGGTTGGGGCAGGCAGGCACGTTCGGCGAGTCGTACAGCAGAATGATCAGGCAAGTCAGCGAGGACAGCTCGCGCATCAGTTTGACCAGGGGTGGGCTGTCGACCATCTGCGCGATCAGCAGATGAAACTCGCCGGACAGGCGAATCACCGCGCGCTTGTCGCCTGTCTCGCGAGCGGCGCGTTCTTCAGCCACGTGGGCGTGCAGGCCACTGAACTGCTGGCTGTCGGCCTTGGCCACCAGGCTACGGATCAGCGCCGGCTCCAGAATGCGCCGGGCCTGAAAGACATGCCGGGCTTCCTCCACCGACGGGCTGGCGATGAACGCACCCCGATTGGGAATGGTGGTGACGACTCCCTCATGGGCCAGGCGCGCCAGCACCTCGCGGATGCGTGTGCGATTGACCTGGAACACCCCGGCCAGCTTCTCCTCCACCAGCTTGGTACCGGGGATCAGGCGGTGCTCCATCACGGCGTTGAGGATGCGCTCGTAGATGCCATCGCGGGTACTGCCGGTGCCCAGGATCTGCCCAGTACTGCGAACACGACGCGAGCGGGGGGAGAGTGTTTGTTGATCGAGCACGTAAAGGCTCCTCGTAAGCTTCGTTACTGTCAGATGGCGGATTGTCACAAAATGGTGTGTGGTTGTCCAAACATGCACCACGGCGACCCATAGGCGGGCAGCGATCGGTTTCCTGGCCATGATCAGCGCGTACTCACGGGCGCAGTGTGCGACCGCGAAAACCGCTGCGTGCGGTTAGCGAGGCCCCGCTGTGCAGCCCCTGAGCTCCAGAGGCCTGCTTTGAAACCAACGCGGTTTCCAGCCAGTGCCACAAACATGGCATAACGGTTGCAAACTCTTTGCCACAAAGCCTTAGCCTTTAGTGACAATTGGAGAAGCCCGATGCCAGCTATTCGTTCGTGCACTACCTTGCTCAAGCGTGCCGTTTCGGCCTTGGTGTTGAGCCTCGGCATGATGGCCATGTCCCATGCCGACGAAGCCAAACCGGTCAAACTCGGTTACGCCAAGTGCGCCCACTGCACGCCGTTGTCCCTGACGCCGCAAAACGCCACCGGGGTGAAACTCGACGCCATTGCCTTCAACACTGGCAACGACGTACTCACGGCGCTGCTGTCCAAGAGCATCGACGTGGCGCAGGTCACCTACCTGCATTACGCCACCGCGCTGGACAAGGGGTTCGACGTGGTGGCCGTGTCCGGGCAGATCAACGGCGGCTCACAGATTCTGGTGGGCAACGACCTGCCGCTGCAGCCAGGCGACTGGGTCGGCTTGAAGGCGCTCATCGACAAGTACAAGGCCGAAGACAAGCCTTTCCGTGTCGCCGCTTCGCGCGGCAACGCCCAGGATATCCATATGCGTGGGGCGTTCCTCAAGCACGGCATCGATATCAACAAGGATGTGCAATTCATCAACATCCCCAACCCGTCTGACCACGTGCAGGCACTGCGCCGCGGCGAAGTGGAGCTGATCACATCGGTGGACCCGTTCGCCACGCAGATCCGCGAGGTCAAGGCGGCCAAGTTCTTCGACTTTCCCTACGATCAGGCTGCTGGCAAGTTGACCAACCTGATCGTTACCCGCTCCGATGTGATCGAGGACAACCGCAAGGGCGTCGAGGAAACAGTGCGTTCCATCGTCAAGGTCAATGACCTGATGGCCAACGACAAGCCGCTGTTCATCGACACCATCCAGAAAGTCACCGGGCTGGACAAGGCCATCGCCGCCGGCGCGGTCGA
>NZ_DJUS01000150.1:0-17098 GCF_002438365.1 Pseudomonas sp. UBA6276 | reverse complement strand
TCCTACCTGGTGACCAGCAACCACCAGAGCTGGGTGGATATCCTGGTCCTGCAATACGTGCTCAACCGACGCATCCGACCGCTGAAGTTCTTTCTCAAGCGCGAGCTGATCTGGGTACCTGTCATCGGCCTGGCCTGGTGGGCGCTCGGTTTCCCGTTCATGAAGCGCTATTCGAAGGCCTATCTGGCCAAGCATCCGGAGAAGAAAGGCGAAGACCTGCTCACCACCCGCCGCGCCTGCGCCCGCTTTCGCGGCAAGCCGACCGCCATCTTCAACTTCGCCGAAGGCACCCGCTTCACCCCGGCCAAACACGCCCAGCAAGCCTCACCGTTTCGCCACCTGCTCAAACCCAAGGCTGGAGGCATCGCCTTCGTGCTCGATGCCATGGGCGAGCAGTTGCAGTCGATGGTCAACGTGACGATCTACTACCCACAGGGCGCACCCGGATTCTGGGACCTGCTGTGCGGCCGAGTGGGTGAAATACACGTGCTGTTCGAGGAACTGCCGATCCCCGAGCAATTCATCGGCCACAGCTATGACCAGGACGAGACGTACCGAGCGCTGTTTCAGAGCTGGGTGAATACGCTGTGGACACAGAAGGACGCAACGCTGGAGCGACTCAAGCTGGAGCAGCCTGAGAAAGACTGATCGCCCATGAAAAATCCCGCTGCCAGAGCGGGATTTTTGCAAGCCTTGCAGTGATTACTGCTGCTGGGCCGGCTGCGAGTACTGCTGGCCGGGAATCGGCTTGAGGTTGACTTCGACACGGCGGTTCTGGGCACGGCCGTTGGCGTCGGCGTTACTGGCGATCGGCTGATCGGGACCTGCGCCGCGTACCGACAGGCGCGAGCCATCCACGCCCTGCGCAGTCAGATAGTTGCTGACCGCTTGGGCACGCTGCAGCGACAGGTCCATGTTGTGCTGACGGCTGCCGGTGCTGTCGGTGTAGCCGACGATCTCGATGTTGTTCTCGTTGAACTGCTTGAACGAATTGCCCAGGTTGTTCAGCGGCGTGTAAAAGCTGCTGGAGATGTTCGACGAGTCGGTGGCGAAGGTGATGTTGCCCGGCATGATCAGCTTGATCTGATCGCCCTGGCGCTGCACTTCCACACCGGTGTTGGCCATGCTTTCACGCAGTGCGGCTTCCTGACGGTCGGCATAATAGCCGTAGCCTGCCGAAGCGGCGCCGGCCACGGCAGCGCCGATCAGCGCGCCCTTGCCACGGTTGTTGTGGTCGATGGCGGCACCGGCCACGGCGCCGGCCAGTGCACCCAGCCCGCCATACTTGGCGGTTTTGCTGATGCCCGACGAACCCTGGGCCTGGCCCTGGTTTTCATACGGATTCTGCGACGCGCACCCGGACAACAGGGCAATGGCAGCGGCGGCAGTGATCAAGCGACGCGAGGTAAACATGGGCAACTCCTACTACATGAAGGCGGAAATCTGCTGAAAAAAGGCGGCGACGGGTCATGAACGTGTGACTGACTTGGAGGGCAAAAACCGGGAAAGATTCCCGTGTCGCGCCGACAGCCCTCGTCAGCCATGGCCTGCAGCCTGCTAGCGTACCCCGTCCTGGCGCAGCGCCGCCGGGGTGAAATCGGAAGTGGTGGCCGTGAAGCCGAAGTCGTAGGACTGCTTTTCCTCGTTCTTCATGCCCAGCGCCAGGTAACGTCCCGACTGCAGGTCATAGAGCACCTCCAGGGTGGTCCAGGGCACCTGCTGGTCGTAGTAGTTCTGCGCGTGCGCTTCGGCCACGCGCCACAGCTGTCCACGGCCATCGTAATGATCGATCACGGCCGCCTGCCAGGTGTCCTCGTCGAAGTAGAAGTCACGCTTGGCGTAGATGTGCCGCTGACCGGGCTTGAGCGTGGCGACCACGTGCCATACACGGCGCAGTTCGTAGCGGGCCAGGTCCTGATTGATATGACCGGCCTTGAGGATGTCCGCGTACTTGAGGTTGGGCGAGTCGAGCCGGTGGCTGTTCTGGGCGATGAACATCTCCTGCTTGCCTACCAGTTGCCAGTCATAGCGATCCGGAGCGCCGTTGAACATGTCCAGATTATCCGAGGTGCGCAGACCATCGGCCGCGGTACCCGGGCCATCGTAGGCCACCTGCGGCGCGCGTCGCACACGGCGTTGCCCGGCGTTGTAGATCCACGCCTGACGCGGTTCGGCCACCTGATCCAGGGTCTCGTGGACCAACAGCACGGTGCCCGCCAGACGCGCCGGCGCGATCACATCCTGCTTGAAATAGAACAGTACGTTGCCGGGATGCTGCGGATCGAAATCCTTCATCCTGTCGCGAAACACGAACTGGTCCTGGAAATACACCAGGCTGTAGGAACCATTGGGTTGCGGCGTGGCCTGGGTCACGCGCCGTGAGACGCTGCCGCCACGGTAACGGATAATGTGATTCCAGATGACCTCGATGCCGGTCTTGGGAATGGGGAACGGGGTGGCCATCTGAAAGCCTTCCACACCGTTGCCGTCACCGATCAGCCGAGCATGGGTCGCGTTGACCTTGATCGCACTCGCAACCTCGTCCGGCACACTCGCGCCGCGATGGGAGGAGTAGACCGGCATCGTGAAGGTGTCGGGGTAGCGCTTGAACATCGCATACTGGCCAGGCGCTAACTTGGCCTTGTACTGCTCGACGTTCTGCGCGGTGATGGTGAACAGGGGCTTCTCGCTGGCGTAGGGGTCGGAGAGAAACCCCTTGCTGTCGACCGTACCGGCGGTGCGCGGCATCGGCGACCAGGCCGGGATGGAGCCATCGGCATTGCCGGCCTTCTCGGCGCCCAGAGGGGTCAGGCGGGTGCCCAGTTGGTCGGCCTCCTGTGCGCTGACCGCTGCCATGGCAGCGCCGGCCCACAGGGACAGACCGAAGATCCCGGCCTGCATCAGCATCGTTCTTGTGTTCATGGCCGATCGTCTCGAACAGGGTGGCTCAGAAATTCACGCCGAAGCTGAGCGCAACGAAGTCGCGGTCATCCACCGTGGTGTACTTGCCGTCGAAAAAATTGGTGTACGACAGACTCGCCGTGTAGGTGTTCTGGTACTCGGCATCGAGCCCGAGGCTGACCGCCTTGCGGCCTTCCTCGAAGTTGCCGCCGGGGCTGGGCGAGTAGCCGGACACATCGTGCGACCAGGCGATACTGGGGCGCAGGTTGATCCCGGCGAATACGCTGCTGTAGTCCCAGATGGCGCGGGCGCGATACCCCCACGAGGTGCTGGTGGTGAAGCCGCCATTGGTGCAATTGCGCGAGCGGTTACTGGCCGAGGTGCCCGGCCCGGCCCCGGCGATGGTGCCGGTGTTGAGGATGGCGGCGCAGGTGTCCAGGCCACCGGTGGCAGGCAAGGCGCCGGGGCCAAAGATCGCGTCACGCCCATAGCGCATCTGCGAAGAGCTCTCCAGACCGCCGACATGGGTGACCCCCACCTCGCCCACCACCGTCAGCCGCTCGGCGCCCATGACCTGATCGAAAAAATGAGTCAGGGTGGTTTGCAGCTGGGTGATCTCTTTGCGGCGGTAGCCTTTCAGGTCTTCTCCGGGCGTGCCGTCGAGCACTGACGCGTTGCTGTACGCGCCGCCCAGCGGACGCACACCGGCAAAGAGAATGTCGGTGGTGTTGAGTTGCACCGGCGCATTGGGCCGGTAGCTGACCTCGCCACTCCAGGCTGTGCCGGTGGGTAGCGTGGTGGCGAAGCTCAGCCCGTAGAGGCGGATGTCCTCGGGAAAGTCGTAGAAGTAGCTGGAATCGCCCGCCACCAGCAACGGGCCCAATGCGCCGGCCCGTGACGCTGCCGCATAGGTCGCGGCCGATGCCCCGGTGGCATTGAACAGCGGCAGGCGGCTGTGGTAGTTCATGAAGTAGGCACCGAATTCGGTGTCCAGCGGATCGTAGTTGTAACGCAGCGCCACGCCGAACTGGCCGCTGTCGCGCGCATCGCGGTCGCCGCTGCGGCGCACCCGCACGCCCTCCTCGTTGACATCCACACCGGCGGCGGTCAGCGCTGGCAGGGCCGCAGCCGGCAGGCTCGAACGCTTGGCCAGCAGACGCAGATTATCGCTGCAGCCATCGGCGGCGACGTCTGCCTGGGCGAAGAACGTCCCGCAATTGTCGGTCACCGTCTGGTCCCACTCGAGCTGGTAGAAGGCTTCGGCGGAAAGGTTGTCGGTCAGGCTCTGGGAGACGTAGAACAGATTGACCGGGATCAACCCCTCCTTGACCTCGGCACCGGGTCGGCGAAAGGCCGAGACGTCGATCGGATTGAGCGCATTGATGCCGTTCTGGATGAACGTGCTCTCGCCCCAGCTGACCACCTGCTTGCCCAGGCGCACTGAGCCCGGTTGATCGGCGATGGCGTAGTTGTGGTAGACGAACGCGTCGAGAATCTGCCCACCGGAGGACTGCGCGGCTTCCTTGCGGTTGCTGTCGCTGATGTCCTTGAAGGGGCGGCCTTCGTCCTTGAGTTCGAAGTCGTACCAATACTTGCCGCGAATGAACACGCCCGTGTCGCCGTACTTCAACTCCAGGTCGTGCAGCCCCTTGAAGATCTTGGAAAAGGTTTCGCCTTTCTTGAAGTTCAGATGACCGTCGTCGGTGGTCTGCGACAGGCCCGATCCACCGTTGTTGACGCCGATCAGGTTGCGGTTCGCACCCGCGGTGGACCAACTGGCGCCGACCGACAGCGAGGAATCGAACTGGCCTTCGATTTCGCCGATGTTGAAACTGACGGCAAGCGCCGGCCCGGCAAGCGTCGCCAGACCGACCGCCAAGGGTAATCTGGCCCGGCGACAGGGCAGGTTTACTGAATTCATCGACGCTGTTCCATGTTCGTTGTGGTGCTGGCAAGGGACGCTGCCTAGCCATTATAAGCAAGGCGGGCTATCCGGCGTGCATGCCATGCCGATTCAGCGTATTTCGCTCAAGGCGATCTTCACGCCCAGCGCCACCAGAACCACACCCATGGCGCGGTCGAACCAATGCCCCATTCTAGCGAAGCCTTCGCGGACCCGACGCTGGCTGAACAGCAGGGCGATCATGCAGAACCACAGCGCCGTGGCCAGCGCCAGGTAAACGCCGTAACCGGCCTGGATGACCAGTGGCGTGTGGGGGCTGATGACCACGGTGAACAAGGACAGAAAGAACAACGTGGCCTTGGGGTTCAACCCATTGGTCATGAACCCGGCCACATACGCGGCCTTGGGTGTGCGCTGTACCGGTGCCGCACTGTGGGTGGGCTCGCCGAGCGGCGCGGGCTTGGCGCGCAGGGCCTTGAAGCCGATGTACAGCAGGTACGCGGCGGCGGCCCACTTCAAGGCATTGAACAGCACGATGGACTGGGACACGATCAGGCCGATGCCCAGCAGCGAATACCCCACGTGCACGAAAATCGCCGTGCCCACACCCAGCGCTGTCCACAGCCCGGCCTGACGGCCGTGGCTGACGCTTTCACGCACCACCACCGCAAAATCCGGTCCCGGGCTGGCCACCGCTAGCAGGTGAATGAAGGCAACGGTGAGAAATTCGGTCCAGTACATGACAGCAGGCTCCTAGCGGCAGTGGCAAACGCGGTGATGACCTCAGGCAGCCCGGACGCTACCTCACGTCAGCAGGCCAGGCCACAAGATTTTCATCCGGCAGCTATGGTAGAACATCCACAACCACTTCAAGAGGTTCACCCATGCCCGCTCACCGTGCCGCCTTCCTCGACTACAGCTCCCTGGACCTGGGTGACCTGGACCCTGCCGCCCTCAAGGCCTGCTTCGACGACCTGCAGCTCTACCCCAGTACGACGCCTGAGCAACTGGTCGAGCGCCTGCGCGGCGTAACGGTAGCCATCAGCAACAAGATCGACCTGGACGCCGCGACCCTGCAGGCCTGCCCGGATCTGAAGCTGGTGCTGGTGTCGGCCACCGGCACCAACAACGTCGACCTGGAAGCGGCGCGCAAGCTGGGTATCACCGTGTGCAATTGCCAAGGCTACGGCACCCCGTCGGTGGCCCAACACACCCTGATGCTGTTGTTGGCCTTGGCGACCCGACTGCCCGATTATCAGCGCGAGATCGCGGCCGGCCAATGGCAGCGGGCCAAGCAGTTCTGTCTGCTGGATTTCCCCATCGTCGAACTGGACGGCAAGACCCTCGGCCTGCTTGGCCACGGCGAACTGGGTGGCGCGGTCGCCAAGCTGGCCGAGGCTTTCGGCATGCGGGTGCTGCTGGGGCAGATTCCCGGTCGACCGCCCCGCGCCGATCGCCTGCCGCTGCATGAGCTGCTGCCGCAAGTCGATGCCCTGACCCTGCACTGCCCGCTCAACGAGCACACCCGACACATGATCGGCGCGCCGGAACTGGCCCTGCTCAAGCCCAGTGCCTTCGTGGTCAACACCGCGCGCGGCGGCATCATCGACGAGCAGGCCCTGGCCGATGCCCTGCGCCGTGGCCACCTGGGCGGAGCGGCCACCGACGTACTCAGTGTTGAGCCGCCGGTGGACGGCAACCCCCTGCTGGCCAACGATATCCCGCGCCTGATCGTCACCCCGCACAGTGCCTGGGGCAGTGTCGAGGCACGCCAGCGGATCATTGGCCAACTGGCGGAAAACGCCACGGCCTTCTTCGCCGGACAGCCCATCCGCAGTGTCTGACAAGGGCCGTGGTCTGTTAGAATCCGCGCTTTTGCCAGGAGCCCTCCAATGGACCCGCGCAGTGAAGTGCTGCTTCGTCAGGCCAATTTGTTCCAAGGTCAGCTGTTGTTGGCCGGGCTGCCTGCCGATGACCTCTTCGGCCAGTTGCCGAACGCCGCCGGCTGGTGCTGGCATGCCGGCGATCAGGCGGCGTTGGACGCGCGCTTCGAAGGCCGCAGCCATTTCGGCGTGAACGTCCCGCAGATAGCTTTCGAGGGCGCGGTGGTGTTCCTGCCCAAGTCACGCGAGCTGACCAGTTATCTGCTCAATGCCCTGGCCGCCCGCTTGCCGGGTCGCGAGTTGTATCTGGTGGGCGAAAAGCGCGGCGGCATCGAGGGCGCCGCGAAGCTGCTGCACGCCTTCGGCAAGCCGCGCAAGCTGGACAGCGCACGCCATTGTCAGCTGTGGCAAGTGACGGTCGAACAGGCGCCGCAGGCCGTGGAACTGGAAAGCCTGGCGCAGCGCTATCAACTGCAGATCGCCGGCGAGCCCCTGACCGTGATCAGCCTGCCGGGCGTGTTCAGTCACGGTCGACTGGACCGCGGCACCGAGCTGCTGCTCGAACACATCGACGGCCTGCCCCGCGGCCATCTGCTGGATTTCGGCTGCGGTGCCGGGGTGGTGGGTGCCAGCCTCAAACGTCGCTACCCGGACAACCAGCTGACGTTGCTCGATGTCGATGCCTTCGCCACGGCCAGCAGCCGTCTGACCCTGGCGGCCAATGGGCTGGAAGCCTGCGTCATCACCGGCGACGGTATCGATGCTGCGCCGTCGCATCTGGATGCCATCATCAGCAATCCACCATTTCACTCGGGCGTGCACACCAGCTATCACGCTGCCGAAAACTTGCTGGAAAAATCCAGTCAACATCTGAAAAAATGCGGCGAACTTCGCTTGGTTGCCAATAGCTTCCTGCGCTATCAGCCGCTGATCGAAGGCGCTTTCGGGCGCTGCCAGACGGTGGCCGAGGGCCGCGGTTTCAAGATTTATCGCGCCGTCAAATAGCGAAATATTTTCTTGCCCTATCGTGATCGCCTAGGCAGAATCCGCACCGTCCTAGGGGAGTAGTCTCCCGCGAGCGCCAGCTCGCCAGGCACGCGTCAACATACTTGGCCCTCAGGCCATGGCGCGTGCGACCCAGCGGCCGCACAGACGGCCCGGGTTTGACAAGACCTATGACACGCACACCTTACCCGGGGCGGGGAGGCTGTTCGTGTCATAGCCGTGTCGACCCGCCCCCATAGGAACGCTCCTGATGTTGGAATCCCTACTTGTCCCTACCGGGCTAGTGGCCTTGGCCGAAATCGGCGACAAGACCCAGTTGCTCGCCTTGATCCTTGCGGCGCGCTTCCGCAAGCCCTGGCCAATCATCGCTGGCATCGTCGCCGCCACCTTGGCCAACCATGCAGCCGCCGGTGCGGTGGGCGCCTGGTTCAGCAGCTTCTTCTCCAACGCCGCCCTGCACTGGATCCTGGCCGCAAGCTTTGCCGCCACCGCGCTGTGGACCCTGATACCGGACAAGATCGACGACGACGAAGCCAATACCGCACGGCGCTACGGGCCGTTCATGACCACGTTGATCGCATTTTTCATTGCCGAGATCGGCGACAAGACTCAGGTTGCGACGGTGATGCTGGCCGCGCAGTATCCGCACTTGCTGATGGTCATCATCGGCACCACGCTGGGCATGCTGATTGCCAACGTGCCGGTGGTGCTGGCGGGCAATTTCGCTGCCGACAAACTGCCGCTGACGCTGATCCGCCGATTGGCCTCGGGAGCGTTTTTCATTCTGGCGTTCGTTGCGGTGTATCAGGCGATGAAGGTCAGCGGCTGGGTGTAGATGGGCGGTGAGGCCTTCGCGGGCANNCCCCCCCCCCCGCCCCGCTCCCACAGAAGAACCTTCATACCGAGGTCCCCTGTGGGAGCGGGTCTCTGCCCGCGAATCAGCCGCCACGGTACATCAGGACTTCTTCGCTTGCTCATACAACGGCATGACCTTGGGAATCGCCGCCTGTAATGAAGAAATCCGGCTCGCCGATGCCGGGTGAGTGCTCATGAATTCTGGTGGCGAGTTGCTGCCTGCCGCTGCGGTCATCTTGTTCCACAAGGTGATCGCGGCGTTGGGGTCGAACCCGGCACGCGCCGCTAGCTCAAGGCCGAACAGGTCGGCTTCGTTCTCGTTGCTGCGGCTATTGGGCAGGGTCAGGCTGTAGTTGACCACGGTATCGGCCAGTTTCAGGCTGTCTTCGCCCAGCCCCAGCAAGGCCCCTGCCCCGCTGCGCGCCATCTGGATGCCATAGGCCTTGGACATCGCTTCGCGACCGTGCTCGCGCAAGGCGTGGGCGATTTCATGGCCCATCACGGCGGCAATTTCGTCGTCGGTGAGTTTCAGGGTGTCGATCAGGCCTGTGTAGACAATGATCTTGCCGCCGGGACCGCAGTTGGCGTTGAGCTCGTCACTCTTGATCAGGTTCACTTCCCATTGCCACTGCGCCGAATCCGGGCGCAGCTTGGGGGCCTGGGCGATCAGCCGATCGGCGATCGCCTGCACGCGCTTGGCCTCGGCGCTGGTCTTGTCGAGCACACCCTTGCCGCTGGCCTCGGTCAAGGTCTGCTGGTAGGACTGTGCGTACATCTTGTTCACTTCATCGGTGGACAACATGCTGAACATGTATTGCTTGCGATCGACACCCACGGCGCCGGAGCTGGTGGTATTGACAGCCTGACAACCGGCCAGCAGCACGCTGACGGCCAGGGTGGCCGGAATGAAGAACTTGCCCATTGGGACTCTCCTGGTAAACCTGGCGGTATCCTACACGGTGCATATCGGACACGACACCTGCGCAGGTGCTCGGCCTGATGCACCGCGGTGACTGCTTCGCGGCCACGGACCGCTCCTACGGGTGCACCGCCCCCCTCCCCCGTAGGAGCGGTCAGTGGCCGCGAAAAGAGCGACGCGGTCGCTGGAAAGACATCACGCCGGGGTGAGGCATTCAGGAGCATTGAGCTTGGGGTCGTTGACCAGGTTCGCCAAGGGGCGTTCGCGCAGCGCAGCCTGGGGCGCGGCGAGCAGCGATTGCAGGATGGCCATGGGCGTTTCCGGATCCAGCCAGGCCGCTTGGCCTGCGGCATCGAGGATCAGCGGCCGACGCTGGCTCATCGCCGGCTGAGTCACCACCGCCGTGCTCAGCCAGACCTGCTCCTGCACGGGGTACGCTTCCCAGATTCCCGCGAAAAACAGCGACGACCCCTCTCCCGGCGTCAGCCAGAACGGCCGTTTGCGCACATTGCCCCGCCATTCATAGAAGCCGTTGGCCGGAATCAGGCAGCGGCGCAGGCGCAGCGCCTCGCGAAACATCGGCTGTTCGGCCACCGTCTCGGCACGCGCGTGGGCCGGGGTCCGCGACAGGTCGGTCAACCACGGAGGGGTCAGTCCCCAGCGTGCCTTGGCCAGGGTCGAGCGCTCACCTTCGCGGCGCTGGATCAGCACCGAGTCACCCGGCGATATGTTCCATTGCGCCTGCTGGCCTTCGGGAAAGCCCTCCTGCGCAGCGAAACCGGGTGACCAGCGAAACAAGGCAAAACGTCCACACATCAGGAAAAAACTCTTGAGGGGTCTAGCACAGCAGAACCCCGGGAAAACTGTCGGGCTCCTCGCCCGACACGGGCAGCGCGGCATTGTACTCACCGATCAGCTGCCGTGCGTAATCGGCCTGCTCGTCGGCCACCAGCAAACCCAGCAGGCCCATGGCAGGCAGATCGCCCATCCCGCCGACCAGATCCCGCCCTGCCAGGTGCGCACCCACCCCTTCGTTTTCCAGCATGCCCAGAAGCATCTGTGCCTCCAGCAGGCTGGCGGGCTCGTAGATGCGCTGCATCACTCGTTCTCGCTGCGCACGTGCAGCGACCAGTCTTCGCCATCGGTCTGCAGGGCGAAGACGATGGGGCGGCAGCACACCGGGCAGTCTTCTATATAGTCCTGATCGCCAGCGGACAGATCGAGCACCGCTTCGGCCGGCTCGCCGCAATAGGGGCAATCGTAATCTTGGGTTTCCAGCATCGCGGCCTCCACGGCTCACTTGTGCGTATAATCGCCACTCTGTTTGCAGGCCGTTGGCTACATGGGCCCCTACCCTTTGCCCACAACCTTGCGCCTGTACCTTTACCTTAGCCGTTTCCAACAAGAGAGCATGATGGGCGAATTCGATGCCATCCGACCGTACGACGACGCTGAAGTACCTGCCGTTCTGGCACGGTTGCTCAGCGACCCGGCATTCCTGGATATCCTCACCCACTTCCGCTTCCCGCGTCAGGCCAAGACCTTTGGCTGGCTGCTCAAGCCACTGATCGCGCGGCGTCTGCGCCGCGAGTTCAAGGATGTCACCAACGTGGCGACCTTGCAGGACAAGGTCGAGTTCTACGTCGACCACACCATCGACCGCGCCACCGACGGTGTGACCTACACCGGCGTCGAGCAGTTCAAGTCCGGCAGTGCGTATCTGTTCCTGGCCAACCATCGCGATATCGTCATGGATCCGGCGTTCGTCAACTACGCGGTGTATCACGCCGGGCTGCCGACGCCGCGCATCGCCATCGGCGACAACCTGCTGCAGAAGCCCTTCGTCAGCGACCTGATGCGCCTGAACAAAAGCTTCATCGTCCATCGCTCGCTGGTAGGACGCCGGGAAAAACTGGCGTCCTACCAACTGCTGTCCGCCTACATCAACCACTCGATCCGCAACGACGTCGCCTCGATCTGGATCGCCCAGGCCGAGGGCCGGGCCAAGGACGGTGACGACCGTACCGATTCGGCGATCCTCAAGATGTTCCACATGAGCCGCAAGGACGAGCCCTTCGGCGAAACGATCAAGGCGCTGAACCTGACACCGGTGTCGATCAGCTACGAATACGACCCCTGTGACCAGGCCAAGGCGCGCGAGCTGTACATTCGCGCGACCAAGGGCGCCTACAACAAGGCGCCCGGCGAAGACGACGTCAGCATTGCCCAGGGCATCACCGGCTACAAGGGCCGCGTGCACATCAACTTCGCACCGCCCATCACCGAGCTGTTCGAAGACACCAAGCAGTTGGCCACGGAAATCGATCGGCAGATCCTGGGCGGCTATCGCCTGTTCCCGGTGCACTACCTGGCCTATGCGCAGTGGGCCGATGCCGACCCTGAACTGCAGGTGCCAGCGGCGGCCGATGTGTTTCCCGCCGCCGAGCTGGAAAAGGCCCGCGCCGAATGGCTGCGCCGGCTGCGCGAATGCCCGGTGGAGCAACGACCATTCCTGGTGCTGCAATACGCCACGCCGGTGCGCAACCAGTACCGGGTCAAGGCGGGACTGCCGCTTTAGGGTCGACCAGTGCAAGGGGCGTAACGGGACGGTCATGGGTCCGTCACGCCCCTTTCACACAAAGCAGGCATCGTGTTGCACCCTTACCCAACACGCTTTGGATGCCCGTCATGCTGCACGCCCTGAACCAGGATCGCCTCTACCACATTGCCGCCAGCGACGAGCAGGAAGCCCTGATCGACGCCCTGGCCTTCAATGTCCAGGATCGACAGTGGCTGGTGTACTGCGCGCTCGGCGGTCATCAGCATGGCGACTGGCCGGAGCTGGACCTGGGCACCGGCATCAGCCTGCTCGACTTTCACATGCGCGCTGCCTGAATGCTGCACCCGATATAACCCGACCCACAAAAAAGCCCGCGATGAACGCGGGCTTTTTCATGCCTGGCCGACGCTGTCAGAAATTGCGCTGGGACAGGGTCTGGCCGATGGTGGCGTCCTTGAACACGCGGGTCAGTGCGTCGCTGAGGACGTCGCTGACCAGCTTGGTGTTGGTTTCCTGATTCGGCGCCATGCCGAAGCGCTGGTTCAGCGAAGCGCCGTAGCGGCCGCTGTAGTGGCGACCACCGTTGGTGACGTCGGCCTTGAAGGTGGCGCCGATGTTGGCTTCGGTGACGTACATCTTGTCCTTGGGCGACTGGTACTTGAGTTCGGCCAGGGTGATGGTCAGCGTCGGCGCGCTGCCGTTGTTCGCCGTGGGTGTGAAGCCCAGCAGGCGAACGGCTGCTTCGGCCTGGGCCTGCAGCTTGGGCAATACGTCGTTGGGGGCCACGCTCACCGCGCTGGTTTCCGGATACAGGCCACCACGGGTGCCCAGGGTGGGCGAAGGTCGGCCATCGACGACGCGCACGGCCACGGCCTGGCCCTGGCCGACGGCGGCGAACTGCGAGGTCAGGCGCGGCTGCGGGCTGAGTTGTTGCGGGCTGTTGGCACAACCGACCAACGTCAGACTGGTCACAGTGATCATGGTGAACAACAGGCGGTGCAACATGCGCATCTCTCCGGCAACGGGCAGTGAATAAGCCGGGAGTATAGCGGGGCCTGCAGGCAATGGACCAGCCATGAAACATGCGCATGCAACGGCGATGCGCGGCGTGTCATCAGCCTGTCACCGTCCTTGGGCAATATCGGCTCCACAGTCCACCGCACGGAGAAACACTCATGGGTTTTCTCAAGTCTCTGTTCCGGGCCAGCCAGCCCTACCGCTGCTACGTCGCGCTCGACCGGCAGGGTCTGTGCCGCGCCTTCAAACAGTGCCAACTGCCCCCCAGCGGCGACGGTTGGGTCGAGGTTGGCGATATTCGCCCACAATGGTTGGGCCAGCCATTGCCCGCCCACGCCCGCGTCAGCGCCCATGCCACGGGGGCTGGCGGCATTCGAGCCGTGCATGCCTGACTGCCCGGTCACCAAAAGCCTGTAAATAACGATCAACTCGCCACGTTTCATCGCTATAATCTTCCCCCGATTATAAGGACGTCTCCTGATCGGGCCTCGCATCACCGCCAACGCACTCGTCTTGGCTTCCGCACCGCCCACAGAGAGCCGCCCACGCAGGTCACGCGCTGGCGTTTCCATTTGCTTGCGCCACCCCTGCCGCTGCCGGTTTCCCAAGCAGCCTTCTTGAGGTTCACGACTCCAAAAGAGCGTGAAAAAACGGGTTTCACAACTTCACAAGAGTGTGGCGAGCAAATGAAAAGTCTTGGATCTGTACCAGCACTATCTGCGTCCCGAACAGCCCAACGAGGAAGGATCGAACGCTTCGCATGAAGGGTTTCGGTCGCTGAGCGCGCGTATCGACCGGGTTGCATGAACCTTGGTCCTATGGCGCTGGCGGGCCAGACGTGAGTTCATGGGCCATGCCCGACGAACCCGTCGGCACAGGCCATTCAGCGATGCAGTTGCGAAGTTTCGGACATGGCGACCCAGGCCTGCACAGACGTACCGGGGTCCCATGCTGTCAATGGGTGCTGAAGATTTTGGAGACGCGTTAAATGGCGCAAAACGAAGCAGTCGACGTGGTATTGGTAGGGGCCGGCATCATGAGTGCCACCTTGGCCGTACTGCTCAAGGAACTCGACCCGGCATTGAAGCTGGAAGTCGTCGAGCTCATGGATTCCGGTGCCGCGGAAAGCTCCAATCCGTGGAACAACGCCGGTACCGGCCACGCCGGTCTGTGTGAGCTCAACTACACGCCGCAAGCCGCCGATGGCTCCATCGATATCAAGAAAGCCGTGCAGATCAACACCCAGTTCGAGGTGTCCAAGCAGTTCTGGGCCTACCTGAGCAAGAAGAGCAGCTTCGGTTCGGCGCGCTCGTTCATCAGTCCGGTACCGCACCTGAGCTATGTCGAGGGTGACAAGGGCGTGGCCTTCCTCAAGAAGCGCTATGAACTGCTCAAGACCCACCATGCCTTCGCGGACATGGAATACACCGAAGACAAGGCGAAGATGGCCGAATGGATGCCGTTGATGATGCCCGGTCGGCCTGCCGACCAGCACATCAGCGCCACCCGTGTGATGGGCGGCACCGACGTCAACTTCGGCGCCTTGACCAACAAGCTTCTGGCCCACCTGGCCAGTGCGCCGGGCGCGCAGGTCAAGTACTGCAAGAAAGTCACCGGCCTTGCCCGCAAGGGCAGCGGCTGGACCGTCACCGTCAAGGACGTCAACAGTGGCAACACTCGCGAGATCGATGCCAAATTCGTGTTCCTGGGCGCCGGTGGTGCGGCGTTGCCGCTGCTGCAGATGTCGGGTATCGAGGAAGGCAAGGGCTTCGGCGGTTTCCCGGTAAGCGGCCAGTGGCTGCGCTGCGACAATCCCGAGGTGGTCAAGCGGCATCAGGCCAAGGTCTACAGCCAGGCTGCCGTGGGCTCGCCGCCCATGTCCGTGCCGCACCTGGACACCCGCGTGGTCGATGGCAACAAGTCGCTGCTGTTCGGGCCGTATGCGGGCTTCACCACCAAGTTCCTCAAGCATGGCTCGTTCCTCGACCTGCCCCTCTCGGTACGCGCGGCCAACATCGGCCCGATGCTGGCCGTGGCACGGGACAACATGGACCTGACCAAGTACCTGATGAGCGAAGTACGTCAGTCCATGGAGCAGCGTCTGGAATCGTTGCGTCGCTTCTACCCCGAAGCCCGTGCCGAGGATTGGCGCCTGGAAGTGGCTGGCCAGCGCGTGCAGATCATCAAGAAGGATCCGAAGAAAGGCGGCGTGCTGCAATTCGGTACCGAGCTGGTGTCCGCAGCCGATGGCTCGCTGGCGGCGCTGCTTGGGGCCTCGCCAGGCGCTTCGGTGACCGTGTCGATCATGCTCGACCTGCTGGAGCGCTGCTTCCCCGAGCAGACGCGCTCACCGGCCTGGGCGACCAAGCTGGCGGAAATCTTCCCGGCGCGCGAAAAGGTGCTGGCAGTGGATGCCGAGGTTTATCGTCGTGTCAGCCATGACAGCGACGTGGCGCTCGAACTTACCGAGAAAACCGACGGCGTGCAGTATTACGCCTGAGCCCCGGCGTGTTCCTCCCGACGCATCGCGCATACCGCCGACGCGGCTTGCGCCGCTGCTACATGGAATCGCCCCGCCCCTGTAGCAGCGGCGCGAGCCGCGTCCGGGTGCGCAGCGGTGTTCCTGATACACCGCGTCCGGGGGCATTGCGTTCTTGCTGATGCACCGGGCTGGCCGCCGACGCGGCTTGCGCCGCTGCTACAGGGGGTCGCGCGTCAGGCCTGGGCCTGCTGGATCAGGTCGATGTATTCCGGGGCGTTGCGCTGATCGCGAATCAATGCGACAAAATCGTTGCCGTGTTCGTCCTTGCCGTCCAACTCGTAACCGGCTTCCTTGAAGAACACCAGAAAGCGCGCGAAATCATCGACACGCAAACCACGATACGCCTTGATCAGCTTGTGCAGCGACGGCGAGGTGGCATCGACCGGCTCGAAATTCAGGAACAGCTTGATCTGCTCATCGCCGATCTCGTCGCCAATCAATTGCTTCTTGTCTTTACGCATTACCGACTCCATTGGCTATCACGGTCATTCACGGGGCTGGCAGTCTACCTTCGGCACCGCCATGGGCTCAACGCGCGCGTACGCTTGCGGTATGCAGATCGGCCCAGACATGGCCATTCGGATAGCTGAGAAATTGTACATAGACGGTATCGTTGCGCAGCAGATCGAGCAGGATCCGGTACTGACTCAGTGGATAGGTCAAGGCCAGGGTACCGCTGGCCTCGTCGAAGGCCGGCCGCTTCAGGCTTTTGCTTTCGCCGTCGAAGGTGATCAGCACTTCGGCCAGCTTTGCGTCCTTGCTGAGCGCCTTGCCTTTCAAGCGCAGCAGCATCGGTGCGGTGACGGGGATGGGTTGCTGGTTGGAAAGCCGCTGGTTGCCCATGACCACCGAGTAGCTGGTCACCTGCAGTAGCTGTTGTTGCGGATCGCCCTGACGCAGGGATTGTTCATCCGGCGGCAGGAATTGTTCGTGCAGGGGCCCATGCGCAGGCGCGGCGACCAGCGGCAGGCAGGTCAGCAAGGCAATGGTGGCAACGATCAGACGCATGAGCGGCTCCTTGTGAAAGAGCCGCTGACTTTAGCATGTAGCAGAGGTTTGAATCCGTTGCGAGGCCGGACGCGGCTTGCGCCGCTGCTACAGGGGATCGCGGTGTTTCTGTAGCAGCGGCGCGAGCCGCGTCGGCGGCGCATGAGGTGCTGCGGGCTTTACAAGCCTTTGACGGCAAAGATGCCAGCGGCGTTGCGCCAGTAGCCCTTGTAATCCATACCATAGCCAAAGATGTAGCGGTCGATGCACGGCAAGCCCACGAAGTCGGCCTTGAGGTCTGGGCTGGCCTTGCGATCGTGGTCTTTATCGATCAGCACCGCCGTGTGCACGGCACGCGCGCCGGCATGCTTGCAGAAATCGATGATTGCGCTGAGCGTATGGCCCTCATCGAGAATGTCATCGATGATCAGCACGTCGCGGTCGATGAAGGAGATTTCCGGCTTGGCCTTCCAGAACAGGTCGCCACCGCGGGTGTCGTTGCGATAGCGGGTGGCGTGCAGGTACG
>NZ_DJUS01000125.1:0-4937 GCF_002438365.1 Pseudomonas sp. UBA6276 | reverse complement strand
TGCAGCGCCTGAAGGAAGCTGCGGAAAAAGCCAAGATCGAACTGTCCTCGAGCCAGTCGACCGACGTCAACCTGCCGTACATCACTGCAGACGCGACCGGTCCGAAGCACTTGAACGTGAAGATCTCCCGCGCCAAGCTGGAATCCCTGGTCGAAGACCTGGTTCAACGCACCATCGAACCTTGCCGCACTGCCATGAAAGACGCCGGTATCGACGTTGGCGCGATCAACGACGTGATCCTGGTCGGTGGTCAGACCCGTATGCCGCTGGTACAGAAGTTGGTGACCGATTTCTTCGGTAAGGAAGCTCGCAAGGACGTCAACCCTGACGAAGCCGTTGCCATGGGTGCTGCCATCCAGGGCGCCGTTCTGGCCGGTGACGTGAAAGACGTGCTGCTGCTCGACGTCAGCCCGCTGACCCTGGGTATCGAAACCATGGGTGGCGTGATGACTGCGCTGATCGAGAAGAACACCACGATTCCTACCAAGAAATCGCAGGTATTCTCGACCGCCGACGACAACCAGGGCGCCGTGACCATCCACGTCCTGCAGGGCGAGCGCAAGCAAGCCGCGCAGAACAAGTCGCTGGGCAAGTTCGACCTGGCCGAGATTCCACCGGCTCCACGTGGCGTACCGCAGATCGAAGTGACCTTTGACATCGATGCCAACGGCATCCTGCACGTCGGCGCGAAGGACAAGGCCACCGGCAAGACTCAGTCGATCGTGATCAAGGCCAACTCCGGTCTGTCCGAAGACGAAATTCAGCAGATGGTTCGTGATGCTGAAGTCAACGCCGAGGAAGACCGCAAGTTCGAAGAGCTGGCCGCTGCCCGCAACCAGGGTGATGCACTTGTGCACTCGACTCGCAAGATGGTCGCTGACGCAGGTGACAAGGTCACTGCCGACGAGAAGACTGCCATCGAAGCGGCCGTCGTGGCGCTGGAAACTGCGGTCAAGGGCGACGACAAGGCGGCGATCGATGCCAAGGTCGAAGAACTGTCCAAGGTCTCCGCTCCAGTGGCGCAGAAGATGTACGCCGAACAGGCCGAGAAGCCTGAAGGTGCCGCTGCTCAGCCAGCGGAAGAAGCCGGCAAGCACGACGACGTCGTCGATGCCGAATTCGAAGAAGTCAAAGACAACAAGTAATTCTTGTTGGTCGGCCGGTTGACTGTGCTCGCACGGTGACTGGTAGGATGTCGCCGCGCGGGGGCTTGCTCCCGCGTTGGCGTGTCTGGAATACACGAATTTTAACAACATGCGACAGCGATCGGATGTTGGCGGCGCGGTCAGCGGCGCCCCTGCGTGCTGGCTCCCAAAAGAGTAAAAAGACTTATGGCAAAGCGTGACTATTACGAGGTTCTGGGGGTGGAGCGTGGCTCCAGCGAAGCGGATCTGAAGAAGGCCTATCGCCGCCTCGCGATGAAGCATCACCCGGATCGCAACCCCGACAGCAAGGAATCCGAAGAAGCCTTCAAGGAGGCCAACGAGGCCTACGAAGTGCTGTCCGACGCCAGCAAGCGCGCGGCATACGACCAGTACGGTCATGCCGGCGTCGACCCGAGCATGGGTGGCGGTGGCCAGGGCTTCGGCGGGCAGAATTTCTCCGACATCTTCGGTGATGTGTTCAGCGATTTCTTCGGTGGCGGCCGTGGCGGCAATGGCCGCGGTGGCGCCCAGCGTGGCAGCGACCTGCGCTACACGCTCGAGCTGAACCTGGAAGAAGCCGTGCGCGGCACTACGGTCAGTATCCGTGTGCCGACGCTGGTCAACTGCAAGCCCTGCGACGGCAGTGGCGCGAAGAAGGGCTCGGCGCCGATCACCTGCCCAACCTGTGGCGGTATCGGCCAGGTGCGCATGCAGCAGGGCTTCTTCTCGGTACAGCAGACCTGCCCGCGCTGCCATGGCCAGGGCAAGATCATCTCCGACCCGTGCGATTCGTGCCACGGCGAAGGCCGTGTCGAAGAGTACAAGACCCTCTCGGTCAAGGTGCCTTCGGGTGTCGACACCGGCGACCGCATTCGCCTCTCCGGCGAAGGCGAGGCGGGCATGCAGGGCGGTCCGACCGGCGATCTGTACGTGGTCATCAACGTGCGCGAGCACGCGATCTTCCAGCGCGACGGCAAGCACCTGTACTGCGAAGTGCCGATCAGCTTCACCGATGCGGCCTTGGGCGGCGAGCTGGAAGTGCCGACCCTCGACGGTCGGGTCAAGCTGAAGATCCCGGAAGGCACCCAGACCGGCAAGCAGTTCCGTCTGCGCGGCAAGGGCGTTGCGCCCGTGCGTGGCGGTGGTGCTGGCGATCTGATGTGCCGAGTGGCGGTGGAAACGCCCGTCAACCTCAACCGCCGTCAGCGTGAGTTGCTGGAAGAATTCCGCACTTCGCTGGAAGGCGACGAATCCCATTCGCCCAAGGCCAATGGCTGGTTCGAGGGTGTGAAGCGGTTCTTCGGCGACCTGTAAGGCATAAGGATTCGAGCATGCGACGTATAGCTGTGATGGGCGCCGCCGGGCGCATGGGCAAGACGTTGATCGAAGCGGTCCAGCTGGCGCCCGGCGCCGGTCTGACTGCTGCGGTCGACCGGCCGGACAGCACGCTGGTCGGCGCCGATGCCGGTGAGCTGGCGGCGCTGGGTCGTATTGGCGTGCCGTTGTCGGGTGACGTGGCGAAGGTGGGGGAGGAGTTCGATGTATTGATCGACTTCACCCACCCGACCGTAACCCTGAAGAATCTGGCGTTCTGCCGCAAGGCCGGCAAGGCCATGGTCATCGGCACGACCGGTTTCAGTCCCGAGGAGAAGGCGTTGCTGGCCGAGGCAGGCAAGGACATTCCGATCGTCTTCGCTGCCAACTTCAGCGTCGGCGTCAACCTGTGCCTGAAGCTGCTCGACACCGCTGCACGGGTGTTGGGCGACGATGTCGACATCGAGATCATGGAAGCCCATCACCGGCACAAGGTCGATGCTCCGTCGGGCACGGCCGTGCGCATGGGTGAAGTGGTTGCCAATGCCTTGGGTCGCGACCTCAAGCAAGTGGCGGTCTACGGCCGTGAAGGCCAGACCGGCGCCCGTGAGCGTCAGACCATCGGTTTCGCCACTGTGCGTGCCGGTGACGTGGTGGGTGACCACACCGTGCTGTTCGCCGCCGATGGCGAGCGCGTCGAGATCACCCACAAGGCCTCCAGCCGCATGACGTTCGCCAAGGGTGCGGTACGCGCCGCCCTCTGGCTCGACGGCCGTGCCCCAGGCTTCTACGACATGCAGGATGTGCTCGACCTGCATTGACTTCGCTGACCCCTTAGCGGGCAGAGGGCTCGTCGCCCACCCCGCTCCCACAAGGGTGGTGTTCACCTGTGGGAGCGGGCTCTGCCCGCGAAGACGTCAGCCCCATCCCCACAAATCCCTGCCCCCTGTCGCATCACGCGAACTTCCCACCGCATTCGCGGTAGACCAAAACCCCTCTTTTCTGTAAGCTACAGCTTTAGTGTGTCCACTAAAAGCGCGCAGATAATTCGATGAAAAGAAGCGGGGTGACGTATCCATACGGCATTCCGCTTTTTTACAACCTGCGATCGCCCTTTCAGGCTTTATTTACGGGAGGTCTTCTTGACTAAGCCAGCCATACTCGCCCTTGCCGATGGCAGCATCTTTCGCGGCGAAGCCATTGGAGCCGACGGGCAAACCGTTGGTGAGGTGGTGTTCAACACCGCCATGACCGGCTATCAGGAAATCCTTACCGATCCTTCCTATGCCCAGCAAATCGTTACCCTGACCTACCCCCACATCGGCAACACCGGCACCACGCCCGAAGACGCCGAATCCGATCGCGTCTGGTCCGCAGGCCTGGTGATCCGCGACCTGCCGCTGGTTGCCAGCAACTGGCGCAACACGCTGTCCCTGGACGAATACCTGAAAGCCAACAATGTCGTCGCCATCGCCGGCATCGATACCCGCCGCCTGACCCGCATCCTGCGTGAGAAGGGCGCGCAGAACGGCTGCATCATGGCCGGCGACGACATCAGCGAAGAGGCCGCCATCGCCGCCGCTCGCGCCTTCCCTGGCCTCAAGGGCATGGACCTGGCCAAGGAAGTCAGCACCAAGGACACCTACCAGTGGCGCTCCAGTGTCTGGGATCTCAAGTCCGACAGCCACCCCGACGTGCCCAACAGTGAATTGCCGTACCACGTGGTCGCCTACGACTACGGCGTCAAGGTTAACATCCTGCGCATGCTCGTCGAGCGCGGCTGCCACCTGACCGTGGTGCCGGCGCAAACCCCGGCCGCCGACGTGCTCGCCCTCAACCCCGATGGCGTGTTCCTGTCCAACGGCCCTGGCGATCCAGAGCCCTGCGACTACGCTATCCAGGCGATCAAGGAAGTGCTGCAGACCGAGATTCCGGTCTTCGGTATCTGCCTGGGTCACCAGTTACTGGCCCTGGCCGCCGGCGCCAAGACCGTCAAGATGGGTCACGGCCACCACGGCGCCAACCACCCGGTCCAGGACGTCGACAGCGGCGTGGTGATGATCACCAGCCAGAACCATGGTTTCGCGGTAGACGAGGCGACGCTGCCGAGCAATGTGCGTGCGATCCACAAATCGCTGTTCGATGGCACCCTGCAGGGCATCGAGCTGACCGACAAGGCCGCCTTCAGCTTCCAGGGTCACCCTGAAGCCAGCCCTGGCCCCAACGACGTCTCGCCACTGTTCGACCGCTTCATCGAATCGATGGCCAAACGCCGCTGATTCCTGTCGGACCCGTGTGTAACGCGCGCCCCGGCTGGCCCCGTCGAAGACGGACAGGCCGCCAGGGCGCCGCCCAATAAAGTCCAGGCGGGCAGCCGGCTGAACTGCGCAATTGAGTGAGAACCATGCCAAAACGTACAGACTTGAAAAGCATCCTGATTCTTGGTGCCGGCCCGATCGTCATCGGCCAGGCCTGCGA
>NZ_DJUS01000124.1:0-4597 GCF_002438365.1 Pseudomonas sp. UBA6276 | reverse complement strand
CAGGTAGGGGTTTTGTCTTTCTTGAGGCAAAAATAACCACCTTGGCGGGTGGTTTTTTCAGCACGCCTGCCTATGGATCTGTGCCCCTGTGCATTCCAGAGGCGATGAGATCGCGCAGCCACATGTGGCCAGGGTCTCGATGCAGTCTTTCCGGCCATAACATGAGCATCTCAAAACCTGGAATAGCGAGTGGAGGTGTCTGGACGTGAAGAGCTGGCTGATCCTGCACAAGTCTTTCCGGCACCACCGCGACCAGGTCACTGTGAGCCAGTGCTGAGACAAGCGAGTTGAAAGTGGACACGGATAGAACGACTTTGCGCTCCAGGCCCTGGGCAGCCAGTGCCTGGTCCGTACCGCCAACGAAGCCAGCGCCATTGGGTGACACCACAGCGTGTTCAAGACCACAGAATGCCTTGAGTGAAAGCGGGGTTGCCAATGCGGGATGACCGCGACGCCCTGCCAGCACATAGCGTTCGTGAACCAAAGACTTGTGACGCAGTTTTGGTGGTGCTTCATCGCGGGTGTGCAGGGCCAGATCGATCCGACCATTTTCAAGGTCATCGGCGAGGCTGAGGGGACTCTTGTTCAACAGCACCAGGCGGGTGTCCGGTGCCAGGCGCCTGAGCACTGCCAACGATGGCCAGACCAATGCGGTCACGGCGTAATCACTCGCAGCGATCTTCCAGGTGTGATTGGACAGTGCAGGCTCGAATGGGGCGCTGGGGCTCAGCGTCGCTTCCAAAGCCACCAGCGCCTCACGCAACGGTCCGCGCAACGCCTTGGCCCGCTCGGTAGGTGACATCCCTCGCGGGCCTGGCAGCAACAAAGGATCGTCCAGAATCTCTCGCAGTCGACCCAGTTGCAGGCTGACTGTCGGTTGAGCCAGATTCAGGAGTCGGGCCGCGCGCGTGACGTTTTGCTCGGACAGCAACGCATCCAGCGTGACCAGTAGATTGAGATCCAGGCGACGTAAGGTATTGTGCATGTAAATACCAGCTGTTTCGGGAATTCATTTCTATCATAGCGAGCCCGTCGCTACCGTGTAGCATTCATTTACCTGGAGCTCCACATGAAGCTGCTGCTTGTCTACGCTCATCCTGAACCTCGATCCCTGAATGGCTCACTCAAGGATTTCGCCATCGCTCACCTGAAAGCCGGGGGGCACGAAGTCGTCGTTTCGGATCTGTACGCCATGGGTTGGAAAGCGCCTCTGGATACCGACGATGCGCCTGGTTATGACAACCAAGCGCCTTTCAACCCTGCGCTTGAATCGCAGCGTGTATTCGCTGCGGGCACGCAGCCGCTGGACATCGAGAGAGAACAGGAAAAGTTGCGTTGGGCGGACGCCGTGATCTTTCAGTTTCCACTGTGGTGGTTCTCGATGCCTGCAATCCTCAAGGGCTGGATCGAGCGCGTCTATGCCTACGGGTTTGCCTACGGCGTTGGCGAACACAGCGAAAGTCATTGGGGTGATCGCTACGGCGAAGGCAGCATGATAGGAAAGCGCGCCATGTTGGTGGTGACCATGGGCGGGTGGGAGCCGCATTACAGTGATCGAGGCGTGAACGGTGCGCTGAATGATCTGCTGTTCCCCATTCAACACGGTGTGCTTTTCTATCCTGGGTTCACGGTGATGCCGCCTTTTCCGATCTACAAAACCGGCAAAATGGACGCGACTCGGTTCGAACAGGTTTGTGAAGCCTACGCGGTGCGCCTGGATAATCTGTTCAATGATGAGCCGCTGCGATTTCGTCGCCAGAATGGTGGGGACTATGAGATTCCGGCGTTGACTCTCAAGCCGCATGTTGCGCCTGGGCGTAACGATCTGGGCATCCATATGAGTGACGACTGAACACTGAAAGGTTTGAAGAAGAAGATAACGAAGTTGAGTGCTGAAATGGACGTTGATTCGAACCTGAGTGGATTGCACGTGCCCGGATTCAACCTGGGTAGTTATGTCCTTCGTCGTATCCGTTCTGACGATGCCCAAGTGGTATTTGCAGGTCTCTCCAACCCGCAGGTCATCGCTCACTATGGCGTGTCCTACGAAAGTCTTGAGGCGACTGCCGAACAGATGCGTTGGTATGACTGGCTTTTGGCCGAGGGAGCGGGAATCTGGTGGGGCATTGCCAGGCAGGAAGACGGCGAACTTATTGGTGCCTGCGGTTTCAATGACTGGCAGCACGAACATCACCGTATCGACCTGGGGTACTGGCTTCTGCCGGAGTACTGGAAGCAAGGAATCATGCAGGCGGCGTTGTCGCATATTCTCAGGTATGCGTTTGGGCATATGGGTATCCATCGAGTGCATGCAGACGTCGAGCCGGAGAATGCCGCCAGCTTGCATCTGCTGAAAAAGCTTGGATTTGCCCACGAAGGTACGTTGCGCGATGTCGAATACAAGGATGGGTGCTACATCAGCCTGCACCAGTTGAGCCTGATCAAGACCGACCCGGCGGCGGTTGAGCTGATCAGGTCGGCGAGTGGTTGAAGGCTTCAAAAAAAAGCCCCGCTGTTGCGGGGCTCGTTCATTGCGTTGCGTTTACCGAGTGGCCTCGCTTTCGAGTGCAGCGACCGCTTTCGTCAGTTCGTCGTGGCGGCGGATGAATTTCCAGTCCGCTTCATCGATGTAGATGCCTTCGGCGCTGCTGCCGCCTTCGAGGTCGATGGCGACGTGAGCGGATACCTGTGGTTTCACGCTCGCCAGAATCGGTGTGAAACCCAGTTGCTGGCTGGTTTCCAGCAGGGCGGCCTGGTTGCGTTCGTCGATATCGGCGGCTTCGTCGAGGTAATAGGGCAGACGGATGCGGCCGGCCTGATCGCGATCCATCAGGTGCAGCAACAGGTACATGTTGGTCAGCGCCTTGATGGTCATTGTGGTGCCGTTGGAGGCGGCGCCATCGATGTCCGTGTGGATGACCGGTTGACCGTTGATCTTGGTGATTTCGAAGGCCAGTTCGAACAGGTCCTTGAGGCCGAGCTGGTTATGATTGGCCGCGACCATGCGGGCCAGGTATTCCTTGGCTTCCTCGTTCTTGCTGTCCTGCTCGGCGCTCTGGTTGAGGTCGAACACGGAAAGGGTTTCGCCTTCCTCGTATTGGCCTGCGCTGTGGATGATCTGGTCGATGTGCTTGAGGGCGTCCTTGTTGGGTGCGAGCACGATGCGGAAGCTTTGCAGGTTCGACACCTGGCGCTTGTTGATCTCGCGGTTGAACAACGCCAACTGATGTTCGAGGCTGTCGTAGTCGCTGCGGATGTTGCGCAGGGTCCGGGCGATGTCGGTGACGGCGGCGCGTCGAGCCTTGCCCAGGGTCAGGGCCTCGTCGGTGCGATGGGCATAGGCGTTGATCAGCAATTGCAGACGGCGCTCGACGTTGTCTTCGCTGTCGAACTTGGCCACGCCCTTGAGGCGCACCTGGGCGTACAGGGCTTCGATCTGTCCGTCGACACGCTGCAGGCTCTGCCAGCTGTCCTGATAGTCATTGAGCAAGGGCAGCAGGTTGTCCATCGAGTCGTCGATCAGCTCCATGAAAGGCGTGCCGAATGGCAGATCGGCCGGGAGCAGGTGGCGGCGGCGCAGGGCATCGTCCAGGGTGCGCTGTTTGCTTTCCAGGTCGGCGATCTGCCGGCCCACCAGCTGCAGCTTGGCAGACAGCTGTCCGACGCGCTCGGTGAAGGCGTCGCTGGAGCGCGCCAGTTCGTCCTGGGCCGCTTCGAGTTGGGCAAGCTGCTCGAGTTTGTCCTGCTCTTCGCGGCTCAGGGTCTGGCTGCGACGGTAGTCTTCCAAGGCCTTTTGGGCGTCCAGAACCTCCTGGTACAGCGTCTCGGAGCGCGACTTGCTGGCCGAGAGGTCCGCGGCAACGGCCTGCTGGGTCTTGAGTTGCTGCAATTCCTTTTCCAGGCGCGCACGTTGCTCGCGCAAGGCGGCGCGATCAGCCAGGGCCTGCAACACCGGTGGTTCGATGGTGGACAGGTCGATGGAGAGTCCGGGCAGTTCGAAGCGCTCGCCCTTGAAGCGGTCAAGCACGGTCTGCACGGTGTCGACCCAGGCGTTGCCGTCATCCAGGTCCAGGCCTCGTGGACCGGTGGGCAGGCTGAACAGCGCGCCGTTGAACAGGCGCATCAGGCGGTCGACATCCTGCTGCGAGAACTCTTCGCGCAGGCGCGCATAGCTATTGTTGTCGGCATGCTCCAGTTGCTGGCGGATGGACTTGAGGCGCTGCTCGACGTCGCCGACCCGCTCCTGCAGGTCCTGTGCGCTGAACTGGCGAGACTGCGCCAGGGCGCCGGCCAGTTCGTCGTGGGCATCCTTAGCAGCCAGCAGCTGCTGCTCCAGCATCCGTACGTCGGTGACCAGCGCAAAGCGGTTCTTGAGGACCGAGAGTTCGCCGAGCCAGCGCTGGATGGTCGAGATTTCGCGCTCCAGGCGCATGAGCTCCTGGGTGCTGCCGCGCTGATTGGTCTGTAGCACATCCTGTTCGTTGCGGTAGTGCTCGGACTGGATGACCAGCTCTTCCTTGCGTGCGCCGGCATAGTCCTGCCAGGTACCCAGCAGCCCATCGAGGATCGGCGAGAGGCGATGCAGCTTGCCGCGCAG